>RFSW01000073.1 GCA_009923755.1 Betaproteobacteria bacterium
CGCCGCGTGGCCCTCACCCCCTTGCTCGTGCTGCAGCGCCACTTCGCCTTGCAGCTGATACAACACGTGCGGCATGGCCGAACGCTCATAGACCAGATTGTTCCAGCCGGTAGGCCGCGAATCGTCGCGATAGAACGTGCGCAAGTAGGTGTAGATCCAATCCGAACCACGCGAGCGGGCCTCCACCGAGAGGTCCGGCGGACGCACGCCGAACCAGGCCTTGCCATCTTCCGGGCGCATCGCGATGCCCATGGTGTCGCCGATCTTGGCGCCAGCCGGTAACAGCGTCTTCTTGATCTGGTCCTCGGTCAGGCCGATGTCCGTGAGACGGCTGTAGCGCATGTAGGCAAGGCTATGACAACCGGCGCAATAGCTCTGAAAGGCGGCGGCGCCACGCTGCAGGGACACCGTGTTACCGAGGTCGATCGGCGCCTTGTCGAGCGGGTGGGTGGCGTCGGAGGCGAAAGCTGATCCGGCCACCAGGACCATCAGCAGGGTGACGAACGACTTCATGCGGTGACCCTTTCCGGAACAGGCTTGTAAGTGTCGCGAGCGGTGTACCACGGCATCGCCAGGAAGAACGCGAAGTAAATGAGGGTGCACAACTGTGCGGCCACAGTAGCCACCGGCGCACCGCCAAGCAGCGGAATCCCTTCCGGCATGATGCCCCAGACGCCGGTGGGCTTGATGCCGAGGTACCCAAGCACCACGAAAGCAACGATGAACACAGCGAGCGCGCGCTTGAACAGCGGGCCACGGTAGCGGATCGAGCGCACCGGCGAACGGTCCAGCCAGGGTACGGCGAACAGGATCAGAACCGCCGCGCCCATCACCGCGACACCCGGAAACTGAGAGCCGAACATCGGCGGCACCGCCCGCAGGACCGAGTAGAACGGCGTGAAATACCAGACCGGAGCGATGTGCTCTGGCGTCTTGAGCGGGTCAGCCGGGATGAAGTTGTTCGCCTCGAGGAAGTAACCGCCCATCTCCGGCGCGAAGAACACGATCGCCGAGAACACGATGAGGAATACGGTCGCGCCGACCATGTCCTTGACGGTGTAGTAGGGGTGGAAGGGAATGCCATCGAGCGGCCGGCCGGTCTTCGAATCTTTGAGTTTCTTGATGTCGACGCCGTCGGGGTTGTTCGAACCGACCTCATGCAGGGCAATGATGTGAACCACCACGAGACCGAGGAGAACGATTGGCAGGGCGATGACGTGGAAGGCGAAGAAGCGGTTCAGCGTCGCGTCGGAGACCACGTAATCACCGCGGATCCAAAGTGACAGGTCGGGGCCGATAAAAGGCACCGCCGAGAACAGGTTAACGATCACCTGCGCACCCCAAAAGCTCATCTGCCCCCATGGCAGCAGATAGCCCATGAAGGCCTCAGCCATCAGCGCGAGATAGATCACCACGCCAACCACCCACACCAGCTCCCGGGGCGCGCGGAACGACCCGTACATCAGCCCGCGGAACATGTGCAGGTAGACCACCACGAAGAACATCGACGCGCCGGTGGAGTGCATGTAGCGGATCAGCCAGCCCCAACTGACGTCACGCATGATGTACTCGACCGAGGCGAAGGCACTTGCCGCGTCGGGCTTGTAGTTCATGGTCAGGAAGATGCCGGTGAGGATCTGCATGACCAGCACCAGTAGCGCCAGCGAGCCGAAGTAGTACCAGAAGTTGAAATTCTTGGGCGCGTAGTACTCCGCAATGTGTTCTTTCCACATCGAAGTCAGGGGGAAACGCGCGTCGATCCAGCCCTGCAGGGCCTCAATGCGGCTCATGTCATGCCTCCTTGCCGTCGGCACCGACCAACAGCACGGTGTCGCTCACGAATTGATGCGGGGGAACAACCAGGTTGACTGGCGCCGGAACGTTCTTGAACACGCGTCCGGCGAGATCGAAACGGGAGCCGTGGCAAGGGCAGTAGTAACCGCCCGGCCAGTCGCCGCCCAAGTCGGCAGCGCCGGCGTCGGCCCGGAAGGTCGGCGAACAACCCAAGTGGGTGCAGACGCCAACCACCACGAGATACTCAGGCTTCAGCGAACGCGTCTTGTTCTTGCAGTAATCCGGCTGCTGGGGCGCATCCGAACCCGGGTCACTCAGCTTGTCGCCGAGCTTGTCGAGCTGAGCCACCATCTCGGGTGTACGTCGAACCACCCAGACCGGCTTGCCACGCCACTCGACCGTCAGTTGCGCACCCGGCTCGAGCTTCGACACATCCACCTCGACCGGGGCGCCCGCCGCCTTGGCTTTGGCGCTGGGCAGCATGCTGCCAACAAAAGGCAGAACGACGCCCGCGGCAGCAACGCCGCCGGCTGCACCCGTCGCCAACAACAAGAACCGGCGTTTGCCGGCATCGACCTGCGTGTCACTCATGAGATGTCCCTTGACCGAGATTGCGACCAAATATAGGTGATTGTAGCGAATCGGGAAGTCCGTTCACGCGACAGGTCATCAGCCGGGCATCCATCAGACCGGATTTGGGATGTCGACGAAGTAGCAATCAAGGCCAAGTTGCCGGCGCAACCAATCAGCCAGGGTGGCGACGCCGAAGCGCTCGGTGGCATGGTGGCCAGCAGCGAGAAAGGCCACGCCGGACTCGCGGGCGAGATGCTCGCACGGCTCGCTGACCTCGCCAGTGACGAAGACATCGACCCCGGCAGCGATGGCGTCGGCAAAGTAGCTCTGCGCACCGCCAGTGCACCAACCGACGCGGCGGACACAACGTCCGGGATCTCCCAGCAAGAGAACGTCGCGGCCCAGCGCGCCGCCGAGCCGGTCCGCCAACCCGGCCGCATCGATGGGCGCCTCCAACGACCCGGCAAAACCGAGCGCCTGCTCGCCGAAGTGGTCGCTGGCGGTGAGCCCCATGACGCGACCCAATCCGACGTTGTTGCCAAGCTCGGGGTGTGCATCAAGCGGCAGGTGATACGCCAGCAAGGAGATGTCATGACGGATCAGGGTCGCGATGCGGCGCCGCTTGAGTCCGGTCAATGTGGACGGCTCGTTGCGCCAGAAATAGCCGTGATGAACCAAAACCGCATCGGCACCCTCAGCCACCGCGCGGTCGAGCAAAGCCTGGCAAGCGGTGACCCCGGTGACCACCTTACGCACTGTGGCGCGCCCCTCCACCTGCAGCCCGTTGGGCGCGTAGTCGCGGAAGCGGGCGGGTTCGAGTAGAGCATCCAACTGCGCGACTAAAGCGCTAAGGCTGATGCCTTCAAAGGCCTGCGGAGCTTGGGACATTGCGTTGGACATGGCAGGGTGTGGCTGGAAGCCTCAGGGAGGGCGCATAGGAGACCCGACCGATGCTGGCCGGCGGGACCGGCGTCGCCGGCAGCTAGAATGTAGCAAACCTCAACGCGCGCTTTCCCCCAGACGATGCTCCGCCTCTGGCAACTGTTCTGTCAGGCCGTCACCTTCGCCGTGGCCGTCCTGTTCGTAGTCTGGACCTTCCACCCGGAATGGCTGCGGCGCCCGCTCGCACCCGCCGCCCCGCTGCCCACCATCCGCGAAGTCGCGCCCGCGGCGCCCGGCGAGGGCGAGACAACACCCGGCTTGTCCGGCAGCGCCCATGCTGCCGAGCGGGCCAGTCGATCGGTGGTGAGCATCTACACCTCGCGCGAAGTGACGCGGGACAATCCGCTGCGCGGACACCCGCTGCTCGGACCGCTGTTCGATGGCGAATCGCAAAGCGGTGAGCAGCCTGGTCTAGGCTCCGGCGTGATTGTCAGCCAGAACGGCTACATCCTTACCAACAACCACGTCATCGAGGCAGCCGATGCCATCGAGGTCGCCCTCGCAGACGGCCGGACGGCGCCCGCGCTGGTGGTGGGTATCGACCCTGACACCGATTTGGCCGTGTTGCGCATCAACATCGCCGACCTGCCGGCAGTCACCTTCGCCGATCCGTCACGGGCGCGCGTCGGCGAGCCGGTGCTGGCAATCGGCAACCCGTTCGGCGTGGGGCAGACAGTGACGCACGGCATCATCAGCGCGCTTGGCCGCTCACGACTCAACCTCAACACCTTCGAGAACTTCATCCAGACCGATGCAGCGATCAACCCCGGCAACTCGGGCGGCGCGCTGGTCGACATGAACGGCAACCTGCTGGGCATCAATACCGCGATCTTCACTCGCAACGGCGGGTCGATGGGGATCGGCTTTGCCATCCCGGTGGATCTGGCGCGTGGCGTGCTCGACCAGATCATCCGCAGCGGCAGCGTGACGCGCGGCTGGATGGGCATCGAGATGCAACCGCTCACCGCCGAATTGGCCGTCTCGCTCGACGCACGGGGCCAGCAAGGCGTGCTCGTGGCCGGCGTGATGCGCGGAGGACCGGCGGCGCGGGCGGGCGTTCGGCCCGGCGACATCATCATCGCCATCGACCGCGAACCGGCGCGCGAGGCCGCCGCCCTGCTCAATCAAGTGGCTGGTCTGGCGCCGGGCAGCGTGACGCAGGTGGATTTGCTGCGCGCCGGCAAGCGGCTGGTAGCCAATGTCGAGATCGGTCGCCGTCCCACCGAGCCGCGACGTCGTTCGCCCGGCTAAGTACGGCGCCGAGTGGCTTCAGCCGGCCGGTTGGACAAAGCGGCCTGACAAGACCTGCCGCAGCAGATCCGTTGGCACCGCAGCACTCACCACCGCCTCACCGAGCGTCTTGAGCAGAATGAAGCGGATGCGGCCCGCCTCGACCTTTTTGTCCTGCGCCATAAGCTCAAGGTAGCGATCGACCGCGTATGCCGGCGCCCGTATCGGCAGACCGGCTCGACGGAACAGCGCCTCGATTCGCACGATGTCGGCCTCGCCGATCCAGCCGAGACCGAGCGAAGTCTCGGCCGCCAACAATGTGCCGGCTGCCACCGCATGACCATGCAGCCAGTTGCCATAACCGGCGGCTGTCTCGATGGCGTGGCCGAAGGTATGTCCCAGATTGAGCAGGGCCCGCACACCGCCCTCGTGCTCGTCTTCGGCAACCACTTCGGCCTTGTTGCGGCAGGACCGCTCGATCGCCTCGATGAGGGCAGCGGTGTCGCGAGCGACCAGCGCGTCGATGTTCGCTTCGAGCCACTCGAGGAATGGCAGGTCACGGATCAAACCGTACTTGATGACCTCAGCGAGGCCGGCAGCGAGCTCGGCATCGGGCAAGGTGCTGAGCGTGTCGGTGTCGGCCAACACCAGGCGCGGCTGGTAGAAGGCGCCGATCATATTCTTGCCGAGTTCGTGGTTGACACCGGTCTTCCCCCCGACCGAGGAGTCGACCTGCGACAGCAGCGTGGTCGGCACCTGGATGAAGGGCACGCCGCGCAGATAGGTCGCGGCGGCAAAGCCGGTGAGGTCGCCGATGACACCGCCGCCAAGCGCGATCAGTGTGGTCTTGCGCTCACAGCGCGCGCGCAACAACGCGTCGAACACCCGATTGAGCGTATCGAGGTTCTTGTAGGCCTCGCCGTCGGGCAGCACCACCTCGGTGATGGCCACCCCGGCTGCTCGCAAAGGGCCGGCGAGGCGTTCGAGGTAGAGCGGCGCCACGGTGGTGTTGGAGACGATGGCGACACTGCGCGCGGGCAGATGCGGCAGGATCAACTCAACGCGCGCGAGCAGGTCGGGACCGATGTGGATCGGGTAACTGCGCTCGCCAAGCTCGACGGTCAGGGATCGCATGCAGAGACTCCTCCACCGACCTCAGCGACCGTCGCTTCGGGTGGTGGCAGTGAAAACCGCTCGGCAATCTGCCGTGCCAGCTTGCCGGCACCCTGACGGCCCGTCTCGACCACCAGATCGGCGACCTCGCGGTACCAGGGATCACGCTCGCGGTAGAGTTGCGCAAGCCTGCCGCGCGGGTCGGCCGTCTGCAACAACGGCCGCGACCGGTCGTTGCGCAAACGGGTGAACAAACTCTCCGGGCGGGCGTGCAGATAGATCACAAAACCGCGGCCGGCGAGATCGCGTCGGTTGTCCGCATCGATCACCGCGCCGCCGCCAGTGGCGAGCACGATGCGGTCGCGCTGGGTGAGTTCGTCGATGATGCGGCGCTCGCGGGCGCGAAACCCGGCCTCGCCCTCAAGTTCGAAGATGGTGGCGATGGGCACCCCATTGCGCGCCTCGATCTCGTGGTCGCTGTCAATGAACTGCAGCCCGAACTCGCGCGCCAAGAGACGGCCAACGGTCGACTTGCCCGCGCCCATCAAACCCACCAGAAAGATTCGTGTGACCAACGACATGGGCGCATTCTAAACGAGCCGCTCGCCGAGTCCCGGTCGACAGCCCGCTTAGCCAGGCGCTGCAGGGAGTGCCTCGGCCGCCGGCGCGGGGGCCAAGGGCAAGGGCAAGGCCAGGGGCGCCTGCTCGACGATGCGTGGCGTGACAAAGATCAGCAACTCGGTCTTGTCGGTCTGCGTACTGCTGCTGCGAAACAGCCGGCCCACGCCGGGCAGCTGCGCCAGCCACGGGATGCCCGCCCGGTTCTTCTGCTCCGATTCGGTGAGGATGCCGCCGATGACCACGGTGCCACCATTTTGGATGCGCACCTGAGTTTGGATCTGGCGGGTGTCGATGGGCGGTCCAAAGGCCGTGACATTGACGAAGTTGGGCGAGTCCTTGTTGACCCGCAGGTTCATGATGATGTGGTTGTCAGGGGTGATCTGCGGTCGAACGCGCAACGACAGGGTGGCTTTCTTGAAGGTGACGGCCGTCGCGCCGCTCGAAGTGGCGAGCTGGAAGGGGATCTCGCTGCCCTGCTCGATCACAGCCTCTTCCTGATCAGCAGCGATCACGCGCGGGCTCGACACCACCCGGCCGCGGCCATCGGCCTCGAGGGCGCTGACCTCGAGGTTGAGGAAGCGTGTCAGCCCGGCATCGAATAGGGACAGACTGAACGCGCCGGGCGCAGCGCCACGAATGGCAGCGGCAGGCAAGTTGACCAGCAAGGTCTGCGCCAGCGCATCGACCGCTGGACCGAGCGCGGGTGGCTCGACCAATGGGTTGCCGGGCAGGTCATATTGCCCCGACTGCCCAGCAACACCCCCGGCGCCGGCAAGACCGCCGCCGGGCAACACGCGCACTCCGCCGCCAACGCCCGGCACTCGGCCGCGGGCATTGGAAATGTCGTTGACGCCGAGCCGTGCGCCGAGGTTGCGACCAAAGGTATCGTTGGCCTCGACGATACGCGCCTCGATCATCACCTGCCGCAAGGGGATGTCGGTGTCGTTGACCAAGCGGCGGACCTCGGCAAGCCGGGCGGCGGTGTCCTGCACGAACAAGCGATTGGTCCGCGGATCGGCCAGTACCACGCCGCGCCGCGACAGGATGCGGTTGTTCTGGTCGCCGAGCAAGCCGCGCAGAGCCTCGGCCCGCTGATAGTGCAGCTGGATGCTCTCCGCTTGCAGCGGCTCGAGATCCGCACGCTGCGCCTCGATCACCTGTAGCTGCCGTTCACGCTCGAGCAGCTCTTGTCGCGGCGCCACAAGGATGAGTCCGCCGATGCGCCGTTGCTCCAGATCACCGCTGGCAAGCACCAACTGCAGGGCCTGCGGCCACGGCACGTCGTCGACGTGCAGACTGACGGTACCGCTTACCGATTCGGCGACGACAATGCCGGTGCCGGCAAAATCGGCAATCGCCTCGAGTACGGCGCGGATGTCGGCCTGGCTGAAGCGCAGACTGATGCCACGGCTAGGGCTGGCGGCGCTGGGGACCGCCTGCGATGGCACTGGCTGTAGCGGCGGTTCGGCGCTGGCCGACCCGGCGACGCCGATCTCAATGACCGGCAGCAACAGGAGCCGTGCGAGCACGCCTGGCCAATGCCCCCCGATGCGACTCACGGCCTGCGCTCCGGCGATGCCCGCATAGCGATCGTATGTCGCCCGCCGCGCGGGTCGACAAAGACCACCTCAGTCGGAGTGGCGCGCTCCAGGTAGAGCGGCGGAACGGCCACGCGCTCGCCCGGGCGCAAGCGGTGTGTCCCGCCGCCGGGCAGTTCGAGCAAGGCGGCGATGCGCTCGCCCTCGCGAAGGATGCCGACCAGACGGACGTCGGCCAGGGGCTCACGCGGACGTTCGTTCGACGCCGGGGGCGTCGCTTCCACCGGCGCCGCCCCCGCGGCCAGGGCGCTCGTGGTGACCACCGGCGACGGTGCGTCGAACAGCCCCTCGCGGAAGGCGACGGGCTCCGAAACCGGTTCGCGCCAGAGGGGCTGGGTAGCAGCCATGCTGTCTGCGGCGCGTGCGGCGGCACCGCCGTGCAGACGCAGGCCGAGTTCGCACAAGAGCTCCCCGGGAGTGGCGGCTGAGGCCAGCCGCAGGGTGCTGATCTCCAACGCGAGAGGGGCCTCGACCAAGGCCGGCAGGAACTGCTCGAGGGCGCTCGTCGGTCCCTGCACCCGCAGCCGTACCGGCCGCGACGCCCGGTCCGCAGCCGCCGACACGGCTTCGGGCACGAACTGCAGCAAGCGGCTGCCGCTGCCGGCCGCCAGCATCTCGACTGCCGCGAGCAAGGCCGCAGCGTCGGCCGGTGGCTCGACTGCGATGCCGGGCGCCACAGCGATCGGCATCCCGCGTTCCGGCACGTGGAGACCCGTCAGCACATCCTGACGCGCACTCAGTCCCTGCCATGTCCGCCACCCGTCAAGAGCCACGGAGACCGCCAGCGCGAGGGCAGCGGTGGCGAGCCCCGCCAGCGCTACCCAGGGTGCCCAGAATCTGGCCGATGGTGGCAGGGCGAGAATGGCCATCGCCGCGCGATATGGCTCTGCAGCGCTCACCGCCCACCCCCGCCGCCCTGCTCCGGCACGATGCGGTGCGCCTCAAGCTCGAATTCGACCCGAGAGAGGTCGCCTGCCGCGTGCCGGATCTCAGGCGCCCCCCAATCCAGCCCCGCGTTCGCGCTGGCCGACCGGGCAAGCCAACGCGACACCTCGGCCGCAGAGCTCGCACTACCGGTGATGCGCCCGCCAGCCACATCGACCGCCAGCGCCGCTACGCGCATGTCCGGCTGGAGGCCGCTTGTCAGCGCCGGCAGCAGGTCGAGCAGCGCCCGGTTCTGTGCGCGCAACGCAGCCAACTCCGCCGCCCCGGCACGCTGCGCCGCAGCCTGCCGCTGAAGCTCGCGCTGCGCCGAGGCGCGGGCCTTGAGGTGGTCGATACGCTGTTCGACTTCGCGTGCAGTGGCCTGCGCCGTGGCGGTGGCGTGATGCAGACCCGCACAGACTGCCAGCGGCAGCAGGACCAGCAACAGTGCCGCCGGTCCGAGGAGGTAGTGGGGTGGCGGCCCGGCCTGCGCGAGCGGATCGGCGAGATCAATGTCGATCATGCCAAACCCCGTAACGCGAGCCCCATCGCAACCAGCCAAGCTGGGCCGGCACCCCTCGGCACCATGCCAAGCGGCGGGTCGGCCGATAACGCAGCGAAGGGCTCGGCTCGCTGACACGGCACGGCGAG
>RFSW01000074.1 GCA_009923755.1 Betaproteobacteria bacterium
GTAGCCGGTCCCAAGGGTATGGCTGTTCGCCATTTAAAGTGGTACGTGAGCTGGGTTTAAAACGTCGTGAGACAGTTTGGTCCCTATCTGCCGTGGGCGCTGGAAGTTTGAGGGGGCCTGCTCCTAGTACGAGAGGACCGGAGTGGACGAACCTCTGGTGTACCGGTTATCACGCCAGTGGTATTGCCGGGTAGCTAAGTTCGGAAGAGATAAACGCTGAAAGCATCTAAGCGTGAAACTCGCCTCAAGATGAGACTTCCCTGGGGACTTGATCCCCCTGAAGGGTCGTTGAAGACCACAACGTTGATAGGCTGGGTGTGGAAGCGCAGTAATGCGTGTAGCTAACCAGTACTAATTGCCCGTGTGGCTTGATCCTATAATTCTGTTTAGTGCTTGAACGCACTGCGCTGAATATCGCAATCCAGAACGCAAACAACCTCTTGCCAGATTATGTCGCTGCTTGTGCGACGCCAGTTACGCTTGGCGGCCATAGCGAGGTGGACCCACCCCTTCCCATTCCGAACAGGACCGTGAAACGCCTCTGCGCCGATGATAGTGCGGGTTCCCGTGTGAAAGTAGGTCACCGCCAGGCTCTTACAAGACCAAAAAAGCCACCCTTCGGGGTGGCTTTTTTGTTTTTAGCGCTTTCTTCTTGTTGCGCTTTCTTCTGAAAACGATGGGTTAAGAGGCGCTGGCTTCGATCGCCACGCGAGTGCGTTGGGTACCACTACCAACTCGGGTAATCAAGGTCCATTGCCAGTCGCTGCGCCCTTGCATACAGACCGGCAAGATCAAACGGCCGGACCACTCGCTAGGACCGGTATTGCGCAGCGCGACCGTCACTGGCGGCATCTCCATGCCGGCCATGCTCGCTTCTATGCCCACTGCGGTCACGGAGACCGACACATCGCGCAATTTCACCTCGGTCGGCGTGAGTGGTCGCGGGCGGTGATCCGTGTGCAGCGACATGCCATTGCTGAGCACGCACACCGTAGTGGGGTCGCGACAGACCTCGACCTTCGCCGAGTCCCGTTCGCCGGGCGTGCACGCCAGCAACACGCCGGCGGTGCTAAAAACGAGCACGTAGCTGCGCGCCTCAGCACGCGCCGCGCGGTGCTTCATGAATCGCCCCATGCAGCGCCGATCATGGCGATCCCGCTAGCACCGGCCGCTTGTGCGGCGTCCAAGTCATCCGGATTGAGGCCGCCGATCGCGTAGACCGGTAGCGGGGACCAGGCGGCTAGCTGCGCCCAAGCCGTCCAACCCAGGCCAGCGCGTCCGGGGTGCGAGGCAGAGTGATTCACGCCGCCAAGGATGACGTAGTCAAGGCCCAGCGCCGCGGCCCGTTCGAGTTCGGCGCGGTGATGTACGGAGGCGCCGACCTTGCCGAACAAAGGGCGCGCGTCGAGGGCGGCCAAGCGGTTGGCACTCAGATGTAAGGCTTCGGCGCCCAGGGTCTGTGCCGTGTCCGGCGCAGTGTTGGCGATCGCAAGCAGGGAATGGTCCTCACACAGTGCGCGCCAGTCCTGCCATTCCGCCCAGCGCATCTCGCCCCGGCGGATCTGTAGCCAGCCACCGCTCGAGTGGATAGAGGTGTCAGCGTGCCGGCGCCATGGCGGGTCGCCGCGCAACGTGTTGGCGACCCTTCGCAGCGCTTCTCCGTGCGGCACGTCCGGCGGCGGCGTCACTGGGAACACACAGGGAAGATCCAAGGCACGCAGCACCGGGACATTGGCCGGCAGCAGCGGGCCGACCTCGCAGACCGAACCGGGCATTTGCCAGTGCAAGGCCTGGCCTTCGAGGCACACGGGCTCGCCCGACCAGGCGCGGACCTGATAGAAGTGCAGTCGCACGCGCGCGTGCGGGTAGTCGAACACCCTGCGCAGCCAGGGGTCGGCGCGGGTGACGCGAATGCCGAGCTCTTCGAGAAGTTCTCGGGCGATCGCATCCGCGGCCGACTCGCCGGCTTCGATCTTGCCGCCAGGAAACTCCCACCAGCCGGCCCAGATACGCCCCTCGGGGCGCTGCGCCAGCAAATATTGGCCGTCGCGGGACCAGATCACCCCGCAGACGACGTCGACCGTGGGCAGCTCAGCGGTGGCGGCCACTGTAATCGCGTGCAAATTGTGCTGCGACCCGCCCGTTGCGGGCGCCGCGCGAGAGCGCCCAGCGCAGCGCTTCGCCACGCCACTCTTGGGCTTCGCCAGCCCACCCGAGTTGCGCCAGCCAATGTGCGGCGATCGCCAGGTACTCGTCCTGGTCGAAAGCATGGAAGTTGATCCATAGGCCGAAGCGCTCCGAGAGCGATACCTTCTCCTCGACGGCTTCGCGCGGGTGGATCTCGCCGCCACGGAGCACCGGCAGATTGTCATCCTGGTACTCGGGCATCAGGTGTCTGCGGTTGGAGGTGGCATAAACTAGCAGGTTGTCGCCAGGCGCGGCGACCGAGCCATCGAGCACCGCCTTGAGCGTCCGGTAGCCCGGCTCCTGTTCATCAAAGGCGAGGTCGTCGCAATAGACGATGAATCGTCGCGGCGAGCCGGCGACGCGCTCGATGATGTCGGGCAGTTGTGCCAATGCCTCGCGGTCGACCTCGATGAGGCGCAGACCCTCTGCAGCATTCTGCTCAAGCACGGCTTTGACCAGCGACGACTTGCCGGTACCCCTCGCGCCGGTAAGCAACACATTATTGGCCGGCTTGCCGGCGACGAATTGCTCGGTGTTGCGCGCAAGAAGGGTCTTTTGCAGATCGACGCCGTGGAGGTCGGTGAGGCGGATCACATGTCGGTGTCGAACCGGATCGCAGCGCCCCCCCTGCCAGAGGAAGGCGGCTGCCGCATCCCAGTCGACGGGTTCGGTACGGATACGCCCCTCAAGGGCGTCGGCGATTCGGTCGAGCCGTTGCAACAGCCCCTCTAGGCCGTCAGCGCCACCGGTCATGCTCAGCTCCGGTAGTCGGCGTTGATGCGAACGTAGTCGTAACTGAAGTCGCAGGTCCATACCGTGGCAGCGGCTTCGCCGCGCGCCAGATCGATGGCGATGGTGATCTCGTCCTGTTGCATCACGCGGGCACCGTCTTCCTCGCGGTAGCTGGCGGCGCGCCCACCGTGTTCGGCGACCAGCACATCGTCCAGATGGACGCGGATGCGGTTGACGTCGAGATCGCCGATGCCGGCGTACCCGATCGCCGCGAGGATGCGGCCGAGGTTGGGGTCGGAGGCGAAGAACGCGGTCTTGACCAGCGGCGAATGGCCGATGGCGTAGCCGACCTTGCGGCACTCGTCGCGGTCACGCCCGCCCTTGATGACGATGCTGATGAATTTGGTCGCGCCCTCGCCATCGCGGACGATCGCCTGCGCCAGCTCGATGCAGACCTGCTCGATCGCGCTGTAAAGAGGGATTCCAGCCGGAGAGTCGGCATCCGTGATGCGCGGCAGGGTCGCGCGCCCGGTGGCAGCGAGCACCAGCGAGTCATTGGTGGACGTGTCGCCGTCTATGGTGATGCTGTTAAAGGACGCATCCGCCGCACGGGCGAGCATGCCTTGCAGCACCGCGGGGTCGACATTGGCATCGGTGCAAACGTAGCCGAGCATGGTCGCCATGTTCGGCTTGATCATACCGGCGCCCTTGGAGATGCCGGTGACGGTCACGCGGACGCCATCGATGTCGATCTGGCGCGAGGCGGCTTTGGCCACCGTGTCGGTGGTCATGATGGCGTGCGCAGCGGCGTGCCAGTTGTCCTCGCGCAGGTCGGCGGCGGCCGCCGGGAGGCCGGCCTCGACGCGGTCGATCGGCAGCGGCTCGAGGATCACGCCGGTGGAAAAGGGCAACACCGCGCTTCCCGGAACACCCAGCGCCGCGCCGGCCGCGTTGGCCATGCGGCGTGCGTTGACCATTCCCGGCTCGCCGGTGCCGGCGTTGGCGCAGCCGGTGTTCACCACCAGCCCCCGGATGTGGCCGGCAGCCAAGTGTTCGCGCGCTACGGTGACGGGCGCCGCACAAAAGCGGTTCTGCGTGAAGACGGCGGCCACGGCGGAGCCCTCGGCGAGCTCGATGAGCAGCAGGTCGCGGCGGTCGGCCTTGCGAATGCCCGCCTTGGCGATGCCGAGGCGGACCCCGGGGACGGGATACAGTGCAGAGGCGTCGGGGGTCTCGTAGCGCACGGGCATGACCGTATCCTCGGGCGTTGCAGTGGTTGGGGCTGGCTAACTCAGCTTGCCGTGGCAGGCCTTGTACTTCTTACCCGAGCCGCATGGGCATGGGTCATTGCGTCCGACGCGGGGCAGGCCAGCCTCGTCGACATTGGTGCCGCTGACTTCGAGCGGCTGCAATGGCGGAGGCGGCGGTGCCACTTCCTCGGCCGGCCGCACGCGGAATAGCATCAGCGTCTGCGTGACTTCCGACTTGATCGAGTCGAGCAGGTCACTGAACAGCTGGAAGGCCTCGCGCTTGTATTCTTGTTTGGGGTTCTGCTGCGCGTAGCCGCGCAGGTGGATGCCCTGGCGCAGGTAGTCAAGCGCGGCGAGGTGCTCACGCCAGCGCCCGTCGATGGTCTGCAGCATCACCGAACGCTCGAAATCGGTGATGGACTGCGGGTCGACTGGCGCGATCTTCTCCGCGTAGTCGGCGGCGGCGGCTTGCGCGATGCGCTCCACCAAACCCTTGTTGTCGAGGTCCGGTTCGGCCTGCATCCATGCCAAGACCGGCACGGCAAGCGCGAACTGCTGGCCGATCGCGGCCTCGAGTGCAGACAAGTCCCACTGCTCCTCGACCGATCCTTCAGGCATGTACTGGCTGACCACGTTCTCGATCACGCTCAGGCGCAGACCAGCGACCATCTCGCCCAGCGCTGCTGCTTCCATGATCTCGTTGCGTTGCTGGTAGATGACGCGGCGCTGGTCATTGGCTACGTCGTCGAACTCCAAAAGGTGCTTGCGGATATCAAAGTTGCGGGACTCGACTTTGCGCTGCGCGTTCTCGATCGAACGCGTCACCCACGGGTGCTCGATCGCCTCGTCTTCGGGGATGCTCAGGCGGGTCATGATGGCTGACACCCGTTCGGCCGCGAAGATGCGTAGCAGCGGGTCTTCGAGCGACAGGTAGAAACGGCTGGAGCCAGGATCGCCCTGACGTCCGGCACGGCCACGCAACTGGTTGTCGATCCGGCGTGACTCGTGGCGCTCGGTGCCGATGATGTGCAGGCCGCCGGCGGCCAGCACCGCGTCGTGGCGCTTCTGCCAATCGGCATCGATGGCAGCGATGCGCTCGCGCTTGTCTGCGTCGGACAGCGTCTCGTTGTTCTCGATGGCGGCGATCTCGGACTTGGGGTTGCCGCCGAGCACGATGTCTGTGCCGCGTCCGGCCATATTGGTGGCGATGGTGATCACGCCCGGCCGACCGGCCTCGGCGATGACCTGCGCCTCGCTGTCGTGCTGCTTGGCGTTGAGCACTTGATGCGGCAGGCCCACCTCCTTCAGCATGGCGGACAGCAGCTCATTGTTCTCGATGCTGGTGGTGCCGACCAGCACCGGTTGGCCCCGCTCGTGGCAGTCACGGATGTCGCGGATCACCGCGCGATGCTTGGCAGCGGCGGTCTGGTAGACATGGTCGAGCCCATCCTTGCGCACCATCTGCCGGTGGGTCGGAATGATCACCGTCTCAAGGCCGTAGATCTGCTGGAACTCGTAGGCTTCGGTGTCAGCAGTACCGGTCATGCCGGCGAGCTTGCCGTACATGCGGAAGTAGTTCTGAAAGGTGATCGAGGCGAGCGTCTGGTTCTCGCGCTGAATCGCCACACCTTCCTTGGCCTCGACCGCTTGGTGCAAGCCCTCGGACCAGCGGCGTCCGGCCATCAGGCGGCCGGTGAATTCGTCGACGATGATCACTTCGCCGTCCTGCACCACATAGTGCTGATCGCGGTGATACAGCGCATGCGCCTTCAGCGCGGCGTAAAAGTGGTGCACCAGACTGATGTGGTGCGGGTCGTAGAGGCTCGCGCCCTGCGGCAGCAGGCCAGCGCCGGTGAGCAGCTGCTCGACCTTCTCGTGGCCGGCTTCGGTTAGCAGAACCTGGTGCTGCTTCTCGTCGACGCTGTAGTCGCCTTCGCCGTCCTCTTTCTCTTGCTTTGCCAGGCCGGGGATGAGGGTGTTGATGCGGACATAGAGTTCGGTGTTGCCGTCGGCAGCGCCGGAGATGATCAGCGGTGTGCGAGCTTCATCGATCAGGATGGAATCGACCTCATCGACGATGGCAAAGGCCAGTCCGCGCTGACGACGCCCCTCCGGGCTGTACTCCATGTTGTCGCGCAGGTAGTCGAAACCGAATTCGTTGTTGGTGCCGTAAGTGATGTCGGCGGCGTAGGCGGCCTGTTTGGTGGCGGCGTCCTGTTGGCTGACGATGACCCCGGTGCTCATGCCCAGCCAGTTGTAGAGCTTGCCCATCCACTCGGCGTCACGCGCAGCAAGGTAGTCGTTGACGGTGACCACATGCACGCCTTTGCCGGTCAGCGCATTGAGGTAGACCGCCAGTGTGCCGGTCAGCGTCTTGCCCTCGCCCGTGCGCATCTCGGCGATGCGGCCGTCGTGCAGCACCATGCCGCCCACCAACTGCACATCGAAGTGGCGCATGCCCATGACCCGCCGCGAAGCCTCGCGTACCACCGCGAAGGCCTCAGGGAGGATGGCGTCGAGGGCTTCGCCGCCGGCCACGCGCTGGCGGAATTCGCTGGTCTTGGCTTGCAGCGTGGCGTCATCGAGTGACTGCATCTGCGGCTCGAGGTCGTTGACCTTGCGTACGGTGCGGCCGTACTGCTTGACCAACCGGTCGTTGCGGCTGCCGAAGATCTTTTTGAGGAAGCGTTCGATCATGTGCGGGTGGTACGGATGAGGCTGTGCTGCGGCCGATAAAAGACGCAGCCATAGCCGCGGGTAACCTTGGATGTTAACACGCAGGCGACTGTTCCCGAGCCCCCAAGTGGCCGTATCCACAAGTAAAAAGGCGGCCCGCAGGCCGCCTTTTTACTTGCCGCCTGGCGGGGCTCAGAACATGTGCTGGCCGCCGTTGATGGCGACGTTGCTGCCGGTGATGAAGCCGGCGTCTTCCGAGGCGAGATAGGTCACCAGCGCGGCGATCTCGTCCGGCTTGCCGAGACGGCCGACCGGGATGCCGGCGATGATCTGGTCGCGAATCTCTTCCTTGATCGCCATGACCATGTCAGTGCCGATGTAGCCCGGGCTGATGGTGTTGACGGTGATGCCCTTCTTCGCCGTTTCTTGCGCCAGGGCCTTGGTGAAGCCATGCATGCCGGCCTTGGCGGCCGAGTAGTTGGTCTGACCGAACTGGCCCTTCTGGCCGTTGATCGACGAGATATTGATGATGCGGCCCCAGCCGCGCTCAAGCATGCCGTCGATAACCGGTTTGGTCATGTTGAAGACGCTGTCAAGGTTGGTGCCCATCACTGCGTCCCAGTCGACCTTGCTCAGCTTTTTGAACACGGCGTCGCGGGTGATGCCGGCATTGTTGACGAGGATGTCCACTTGGCCGATCGAGGCCAGCGCAGCGGCGCAGCCGTCGGTGTCGGTCACATCGGCGCGGACATAACCGAAGTCGAAGCCCTCGGCCTTGCGCGCGGCGACCCATTCGGCGCCTTTGGCGTCGTCGGCGATGTCAGCGGCCCAGACCTTGTGGCCGGCGGCAGCGAGCTTCTTGCAAATGGCAGTTCCGATGCCACCGGTACCACCGGTGACCACAGCGATTCTTTGGCTCATGGGTATCTCCTTGATTGCGTGTGTGTCTCGTGGTTTTGGTTCAGCGCTCGACCGCCAGTGCAACGCCCATGCCGCCGCCGATGCACAGGGTGGCAAGGCCCTTCTTGGCGTCGCGGCGGACCATCTCATGCAGCAGCGTGACCAGCACGCGGCAGCCTGACGCGCCGATCGGGTGGCCGATGGCGATGGCGCCACCGTTGACGTTGACCTTGCTGGCGTCCCACTCGAGTTCGCGGGCGACACCGAGGGCTTGCGCGGCAAAGGCTTCGTTGGCCTCGATCAGGTCGAGATCCTGCAGGCTCCAGCCGGCCTTGCCAAGCGCCGCGCGGGTGCCTTGCCAAGCGCCGCGCGGGTCGAGCCCACCGGGCCCATGCCCATGATCTTGGGGTCACAGCCCGAGAGGCCATAACCGGCGATGCGGGCGATCGGCGTGAGGCCGAGTTCGGCGGCGCGCTTGGCCGACATCATCAGCACGGCGGCGGCGCCGTCATTGATGCCGGAGGCGTTGCCGGCGGTGACCGAACCTTCCTTGTCGAAGGCGGGCTTGAGGCCCGACAGTGCGGCTGCGTCGGTCTTGCGGTTGATGTACTCGTCGGCGTCGAAAGTGACCGGGTCGCCCTTTTTCTGCGGGATCACCACCGGGATGATCTCGTCATTGAAACGACCGGCATCCTGCGCGGCGGCAGCCTTCTGTTGGCTGGCCAGCGCGAACGCGTCCTGCTCTTCGCGGCTGATCGAGTACTTCTTGGCGATGTTCTCGGCGGTCACACCCATATGGATGGCGTCATAGGCGTCCGTGAGGCCGTCGTTGACCATGCTATCGACGAGCTTGGCGGGGCCCATGCGGAAGCCATCGCGCGAGCCTGGCAACAGGTGCGGGCTGGCCGACATATTCTCCTGGCCGCCGGCGATGACGATGTCGGCGTCACCCAGCGCGATGGCTTGCGCGGCGAGGTGGGTGGCACGCAGGCCCGAACCACAGACCACGTTGAGCGTGGTGCCGGGGATGGTGTTCGGCAGGCCGGCTTTGATCACCGCCTGGCGCGCCGGGTTCTGGCCCGAACCGGCGGTCAGCACCTGGCCGAGAATGACTTCGCTGATCTGCTCCGGTGTGAGTCCAGTGCGTTCGAGCAGGCCCTTGATGACGATGGCGCCGAGGTCCGGCGCTGCGATCTTGGCGAGGCTTCCGCCGAACTTGCCGACTGCGGTACGGCCGGCTGCAACGATGACGACGTCCTGCATGCTGCTCCTCCAGTAGGTCGGCGCCGTGGGCCCGGCGCCTTGGGTTGGTGTGTGGGTGGTGCCGTTAGCCGCTCAGTGGTTGCGGACCTTCACGTAAGACCCTGGCGCTGCTTCGATGGGCGCATGGTTGGCGCTGCCCGGCGCGCTCGGCGCTTCAATCTGCTTGCCGCCACGCCCGGCGAGCCATTCGGCCCAGTTGCTCCACCAACTGCCCGGCCGGCTCTCTGCGCCGGCCAGCCAATCGTGGGCGGCACCATCCTGCGGACCGCCGATCCAGTAGTTGCGCTTGTTCTTCGAAACCGGGTTGATGACCCCGGCGATGTGCCCCGAAGCCGCCAGCACAAAGGTCATGTCGCCCTTGAGGTGCCGCAGGCTGCCGAACGCGGTGTGCCAGGGCACGATGTGGTCTTCGCG
>RFSW01000075.1 GCA_009923755.1 Betaproteobacteria bacterium
GAGGCCGAACTATACGGGGTGGTCTTTAGCGCCGTCAACACCCGCGGCAGAAAATTTCCGAGAGATTGCAGCCGCGCCTTTGGATCAATCACTTGCACCCGCCGCAGCGCCATGCCGGCACCCCCATCGGGAGCCGCACGACCCCGGAACTCAAGGCGTGAGCGTGACCCGGGCAAAACGGCGCTTGCCAACCTGCGCCACGACCGTTGCCGGACCGCTGACGAGCGCCTCGCGGTTGCTCACCTTCTCCCCGTCAAGCTTTACCGCACCGCCGGCGATCTGGCGGAACGCCTCGCTGGTGCTCTCGACCAAGCCGGCCTGCTTAAGGAGTTGGGCCACGCCGATGGACGGCGCCCCGGCTAGAGACAGCGTCACCTCTGGCAAGTCTTCGGGAATCGCCCCGGCCTTGAAGCGCAACTCGAAATCGGCCAGAGCCGCATCGGCGGCGGCACGGTCGTGGAATCGCGCGATGATCTCCTGCGCGAACGCCACCTTGACGTCGCGCGGGTTGCGCCCTTCGGCCACAGCCCGGCGATCGGCCTCGATCTCGGCCAGCGAGCGGAACGACAGCAACTCCATATAGCGCCACATCAGCGTGTCGGAGACGCTCATCAACTTGCCGAACATCTCGTTAGGCAGCTCGGCGATGCCGATGTAGTTGCCCAGCGACTTGCTCATCTTCTGAACGCCATCGAGCCCTTCAAGCACGACCTGCGGCGACTGGCCCATCTGCTTCTGAAGTTCGCGACCCATCAGCAGATTGAATTTCTGGTCGGTGCCGCCGAGTTCGACGTCGCTGCGCAGCGCCACCGAGTCATAGCCCTGAATCAAGGGATAGAGGAACTCATGGATGGCGATCGGTTGCCCACCGGCATAGCGTTTGGAGAAGTCGTCGCGCTCGAGCATGCGCGCCACGGTGCTGCGGGCAGCCAGCCCGATCATGTCGGCAGCAGACATCCTGCCCATCCAGTCAGCGTTGAACATCACCTCGGTGCGGGCCGGATCAAGGATCTTGAACACCTGCTTTTGGTAGGTCTTGGCGTTCTCCGCCACCTGTTCCGGCGTGAGCGGCTTGCGAGTAGCGTTCTTGCCGGTCGGGTCGCCGATCATGCCGGTGAAGTCGCCGATCAGGAACAGCACGTGGTGGCCGAGGTCCTGGAAGTGGCGCAGCTTGTTGATCAGTACCGTGTGCCCGAGGTGCAGGTCGGGCGCGGTTGGATCGAAGCCGGCCTTGACCCTGAGCGGCTTGCCGGCCTTGAGCTTGTCGATCAGCTCGGCCTCGACGAGGATCTCCTCGCTGCCACGGCGGATGAGGTCGAGGGCGTCTTGCCAGTGGGTATCGGACATCGTCAAAGTGGGTTGCGCCGGTGCCATGCCGTCGGGCTTTGGCGGCGGCGAGCGTAGTGGGTCAGTGATGGTGGCCGGGCGCGAGCTGCGGCGTCCGACCGGCTGTGTGGGCGTGGGCCGGGCGCGCCAGATGCTCGCCATGCCCACGAATGATCTGCGGCAGCAAGGAGCCGGCCAGCATGCCAGCCATGCTGAGCCCAAGGCCGACCAACTGCGGTGGCACAAGAGCCGATTCGCCGAGCAGCAACTCGACACCAAGCCAGCCACCGATACCCAGCATGATGGCGGCATAGGCGCCCTGGGTGGTCGCGCGCGGCCACAGCGCACCCGCCACCAAGGGCACGAAGGCGCCGGCCAAAGTGACCTTGTAAGCGTTCTCCACCATCTGGAAGATCGACGCTTGGGTGTTGAGCGCAAAAGCCAACACCACGGCGGCGAAAGCAATGATGGTGAGGCGCATGACCCAGAGGAAACGTCGGTCACTCATCCCGGGCGACGCCCCACGGATGATGTTCTCGGCGAACGACACCGAAGGCGCGAGCAAGGTTGCCGACGAGCAACTCATGATCGCCGAGAGCACCGCGCCGAAGAAGATCGCCTGCGCCAGCAACGGCGTATGGGTCATCACCAGCGTCGGCAGCAATCGCTGCGGGTCGCTCTCGAGCAGACCACCGAACACCTGTGGATCGACCAGGGTCGAGGCGTAGGCGATGAACATCGGCACAAAGGTGAAACAGAAATAGATGCTCGCGCCGAGGATGCTCCCCCACAGCGCGATCTGCGCCGTGCGCGCCGACGTGATGCGCTGGAAGACATCCTGCTGCGGGATCGAACCCAACATCATGGTCACCCAGGCGGCAACGAACGAGAGCCACTCTGACAGGTTGGGCGGCGGGAAGAAGTCGAGACGTCCAGCGGCCCGAGCGCTCTCGATGACCGGTGCGACGCCGCCGGTTTGCTCCGCCACCAAGCTGGCGATGAACAACAACCCGCCGATCACCACGCTCATCTGCACGAAGTCCAGGATGGCCACCGACAGCATTCCGCCCAGCGTGGTGTAGGTCAGCACGATGAGCGTGCCGACCAACATGCCTGCGGGTTCGCTCAGCGCACCGTCAGTCACCATATTGAGGATGAGCCCGAGCGCCTTGATCTGGGCCGACACCCAGCCCAAATAGGAGGCGACGATCGCGAGTGTGGTGAGCACCTCGATGCCGCGCCCGTAACGCATCCGGAAAAAGTCACCCAGCGTGAGGATATTCAGGCGGTAGAGATAACGAGCGAAGAAGATGCCGGCCAGAATCAGACACATCGACGACCCGAAGGGATCGGCAACCACGCCTCGCAGGCCCTCAGTGGCAAAGGTGGCAGAGACGCCGAACACCGCTTCCGCGCCGAACCAGGTAGCGAACACGGTCGCGGTGACCACCGGCACCGGCAGATGCCGGCCGGCCACCGCAAAGTCCTTGCTACTGCGCACGCGCATGCCGGCCGCAAGGCCGATGGCGATGGAGACGAGAAGATAGAGGACGACGAAAGTCAGCAGCATGCAGTGGATCACGCCGTGTGCGAAACCGCGAGTCTAGCAAGCCTCAGCCGCTGAGCCAGCGCCAAGCCTCAAAAGCAAGCAGCAGCCCGAGCAGAACGGTGACGGCGGCAAGCCAACGCTCGACCCGTCGCAAAGGTCCGGCCAGATCACTGCCCCGCGAATCGTCCTCGTTGAGGCGGGTCAGCGCCGCATACGCGAGACGCGGCAACTGGGGCAAGGTCTTGGCCCAGGTGGTCGCTTCGCTGGCCACCTGATTGCGCAGCGCGCGCCAACCGACCTGCTCACTCATCCATCGCTCGAGCAGCGGCTTGGCGGTGGCCCAAAGGTCGAGGTCAGGGTCGAGGTCGCGGCCCAGCCCCTCGATGTTGAGCAGGGTCTTTTGCAACAGGACCAGCTGCGGCTGAATCTCCACTTGAAACTGGCGCGAGGTCTCGAACAGACGCAGCAATACGCGGCCGAAAGAGATCTCCTTGAGCGGTCGGTCAAAGATCGGTTCGCAGCAGGCGCGGATCGCCGATTCGAATTCGTCGACACGCGTACTCGCCGGCACCCAACCGGCCTCCACATGAGCCTGTGCGACACCGCGGTAGTCGCGGCGAAAAAACGCAAGGAAGTTGCGGGCGAGGTAGTTCTTGTCAACCTCGGAGAGCGTGCCGACGATGCCGAAGTCAAGGGCGATGTAGGTGCCATCGTCGTGCACCATGATGTTGCCGGGGTGCATATCCGCATGAAAGAAGCCGTCGCGGAACACCTGAGTGAAAAAGATCTCCACGCCTTCCCGCGCCAGCTTGGGGATGCTGATGCCCTTTTCGCGCAGGCGCGCCACCTGACTGATCGGCGTGCCGCTCATACGCTGCATCACCAGCACGTTGCGCTCGCACCAGTCCCAATGGATCTCAGGAATGTAGAGCAGGCGGGATTTGTCGAAGTTGCGCCGCAACTGGCTGGCGTTGGCGCCCTCGAACAAGAGGTCCAGCTCCTGGCCGATGTGCTTCTCGAACTCGGCCACCACCTGGCGCGGCTTGAGTCGTTTACCGTCGCTGTAGATGCGCTCGACCAGTGCGGCGATGACGAACATCAGCGCCACGTCGCTGGCAATGATCGACTCGATACCGGGGCGCAGCACCTTGACCGCCACCTCGCGACCATCCGGCAGTACGGCAAAGTGCACCTGCGCCACCGAAGCACTGGCCACCGGCTGCACCTCGAAGCTGGCAAATACTTCGGTCAGCGGCTTGCGGTAGGCGCGCTCAAGCACGGCCACCGCCTCCTCGCCAGGAAATGGCGCGACCCGGTCCTGCAACAGCGCCAAGCGGTCGGCGATGTCCGCCGGTAACAGGTCACGCCGGGTCGACAGCAACTGACCGAACTTAACGAAGATCGGCCCGAGGCTCTCGAGCGCCAACTGCAGACGCTCGCCGCGTGGCGTTGCGGTGATGCGCCGACCCAGCCGGACACTCCAGCGCCAGCGCTGCGGCAACAACAGGTCGTCGAGCCCATAGGCCCAGACCACGCGAACGATGCGCAGCAGGCGAAGGGCGCGCATCAGGCCTGGCGCTGCAGACGATCGACGCGCGCCTGAAGACGATCGACCGCCTCGCGCAGCAGGTCGACGCCATCGAGGAAACCTTTCATCTCGGCCGGCGTGACCAGGCCCGATTCATTGCGTACGAAATCGCGTGCGAGGTCACCGGCGCGCACGCCCGCATCGCGCCACGCCGACTGCATGCGGCCGGCGCCCAAGCCGAGCGGCGCGGCCACTGCGGGCGGCAGCACCGATTCCAGCGCGGTAGGCCAATCCCAGTAGAAGTCGCGGGCAATCGCAGCGAGCGCCTGCGCCATGGTCGCGTCGCCGCGGAAAGCAAGGCCGTCGAACGCGTTGCTATCGCCAAGGGCCCGGCGCAACAGGCGATCGGGCGGAATATCCATCTGCAGGTCAGGTTCGCCGCCTCCGCCGACATGGAGGTCACCGTCCTCACCAACCACCAGATCCATGATCAAGCCGGCGACGTCGATGCGCAGCATGCGACCGGCGAACGGCCGCAAACGATCGCGCACCGGGGCGTAGAACGGTGAGCGGCGCAGGGCATGAGCCAGTCGTTCGGCAGCCGGCGCCAACAGGGGTGGCGTATTGAACGGCAGCATGCTCAGTCGATCCTGGTGCCCCGGTGCAGAGCCACTACGCCGGCAGTCATGTTGAAGAAATCGACCTTGCCCAGACCGGCGTCGAGCATCATCTGGCGCAAGGTGGCCTGATCCGGATGTACGCGGATCGACTCGGCGAGATAGCGGTAGCTCTCGCCATCCCCGGCGATGCGCTGACCGAGCAGTGGCAGGACGCGGAATGAATAGGCGTCGTAGAGCGGTTTCAGCGGCGCGGCGACCTGCGAGAACTCCAGTACCAGCAAGCGACCGCCAGGCTTGAGGACACGCCGCATCTCGGCAAGGGCGAGGTCCTTGTGCGTCATGTTGCGCAAGCCAAAAGCGACCATCACACAGTCGAAGCGGCGGTCAGCGAAAGGCAAGCGTTCGGCATCGCACTGGATAGCCGGCACTGGCACGCCCGCGTCGATCATGCGATCACGACCGACGCGCAACATGTCGCTGTTGATGTCGGTGAGCAACACTTCGCCGGCAGCGCCGACACGCTCGCGAAACAGTCGGCTCAAGTCGCCCGAGCCGCCGGCAACATCGAGCACCCGATCGCCTGGCCGCACCCCCGAGAGGGTCACCGCCATGCGCTTCCAAACCCGGTGCAGCCCGAGCGACATGACATCGTTCATGACGTCGTAGCGTCGCGCGACCGACGCAAAGACCTCGCGGACGCGACCTGCCTTCTCATCCTCGGAAACGGTCTGGTAACCGAAATGAGTGGTGCGCGGATCGGGTGCGGTAGCCATGCCGGCATGGTAGCAGGGAAGCCGGATACCGCCCTCCAACCGTCCACCCTTCATGTTTCCGCAACATTGAAGTCATATTGTCGCGACGCGAGGCAACGTGCCCGATCTCGGACATCACCACATGGCTGCCACAATCCTGCTGGTCGAAGACGAGCCGGCGATCCAAGAGTTGATCGCATTCAATCTGCAGCATGCCGGGCACCTTGTGGTGCGCTCGAACGACGCCGAGCAGGCGCTCTCTCTGGTGCGTCACGCCTTGCCGGACGTCGTGCTGCTGGACTGGATGTTGCCCGGCGCGAGTGGTGTCGAGTTGGCCCGGCGCCTGCGCGCCGACCCCCGCACGCGGACCATCCCGATCATCATGCTGACGGCTCGCGCCGAAGAGGGCGACAAAGTCCTTGGCCTCGAGGCCGGTGCGGACGACTACGTCACCAAGCCATTCTCGCCGCGCGAATTGCTGGCCCGCATCAAGGCCGTGCTGCGTCGTCGTGCACCGCAGATGACCGATGATGTGGTGGAGGCCGGTGGTCTGCGGCTGGACCCACAGACGCACCGTGTGACAGGCCTTGACCAGACCATCAGCCTTGGGCCGACCGAGTTCCGCCTGTTACATTTCCTCATGACGCATCCGGAAAGGGTGCACACCCGCAGCCACCTGCTCGACCAGGTGTGGGGTGACCACGTGTTCGTCGAGGAGCGTACCGTCGATGTCCATATCCGCAGGTTGCGCGCCGCGCTGGAGCCGAGCCGCCTGGATACGCTGGTGCAGACCGTGCGCGGCACAGGCTACCGCTTCTCTGCCAGTACTGATTGACGCTCGGCCCCGTCCGGCGGTCTGAAGCGTGCCCGCACTAGGCACCCTTTTTTTGTGGCTGCTGTGGTTGGCAGTGTCGGCCTTCGTGGGCGAACGGCTCGACGCTGAAGGCGGCGCAGTCGCCGGCCTGAGCGTGGCGCTGCTCATCCTGTTGTTGTTGCAGACGCGACGCATCAACCGTCTGCAAAACTGGCTGTCCGACGTGTCGCAACGACCGCCGGTCGACGATGGTCTGTGGCAGGACATCAACCTGCTGCTGTCCCGCCAGAAACGTCAGCACACCGTCGCGTTGGCACGGCTCGAAGCCGAGGTTGCGCGTTTCGAAGCGGCTGGCCAGGCGATCCCCGAAGGGGTCATCGCGCTCGATCAGGACCGCCGCATCCGCTGGGTCAACCGTCTGGCCGTGCGTCACTTCGGACTCGACCCGGTTGCTGATCGCGGCAACCTGCTCACCCATCTGGTGCGCGATCCTCTGTTTGCCGTCTACATGGCGCAAGGCGACTTCGAGGAGCCCTTGCTGCTGCATCCGGGCCACCAGCCAGGTCTGGCTCTGCAGATGTTCGTCGTCGAGTTCGGCGATGCACAGCGGCTGATCGTCAGCCGCGACGTCTCCGACCGCGAACAGGTCGAGCGTATGCGGCGCGATTTCGTGGCCAATGTGTCGCACGAACTACGCACCCCGATCACCGTGGTCTCGGGCTTTGTCGAGACCCTGCTGGAACTCGAGCGCGACGAAGCGGTGGCCGCCCTTCCCGATGTGCTGCCACTGCTGCAAAAGCAGATGCGGCGCATGCAGAACCTGGTGGCTGACCTGCTCACGCTGGCGCAACTCGAGAGCGCTCCGGAACAACCGCCGATGACGCCAGTCGACATGCCTAGCCTGTTGAATGGCATGGTCGCCGAGGCGCGGGCGCTCGATGGCCGCCGACATGTCATCGGCAGCCAGGTAGAGGCCGGATTGCAGTTGTACGGGAGCTCTACCGAACTACGCAGCATCGCTGGCAATCTGCTCACCAATGCGCTGCGCTACTCCCCCGAGGGGCGCCGGGTCGAGGTGATCTGGCAGCGCGGCAAGGATGGCCGCGGCACACCGTGTGCCGTGTTGACCGTGCGCGACGAGGGCCCAGGCATCGCCGCCGAACATCTGCCGCGCCTGACCGAGCGCTTCTATCGGGTGGACGGTGGGCGCTCACGCGACACCGGTGGCACCGGGCTTGGGTTGGCCATCGTCAAGCACGCCCTCACGCGCCACGGAGGACACCTCGAGATCGAGAGTGAGGTGGGGCGCGGCAGCCAGTTCCGTGCCGTTTTTTCGGTCGAGCGCATGGTGCCCGACGGTGACTGACTGAGGCGGCCCGCGGCCCGCCTCAGACGTAACGCACGTCGAGAATCTCGTATTCGCGCACGCCACCGGGCGCTTGCACTTCGGCATTCTCGCCAGCGACCTTGCCGATCAGCGCACGGGCGATCGGACTGGAGATGCTGATCTTGCCCACCTTGAGGTCAGCCTCATCGTCGCCGACGATCTGATAAGTGACGGTGGCACCCGAGTCCATGTCTTCGAGTTCCACGGTGGCGCCGAACACGCAGCGCCCGTCGGCATCGAGCGTGCTCGGGTCGATGATCTGGGCGTTGCCGAGCTTCGACTCGATCTCGGCGATGCGCCCCTCGAGAAAGCTCTGCCGCTCCTTGGCGGCGTCGTACTCGGCATTCTCAGAGAGGTCGCCGTGGCTGCGTGCCTCGGCGATGGCGTCAATGACGCGCGGCCGCTCCACCGTTTTAAGGTGATGCAACTCGGCCTTGAGCTTCTCGGCGCCGGTGACAGTCAGCGGTGTCTTTTGCATGCTGTTCTCCGATCAGTGGAGGCGGCCATGCAAACCCTGGAGCGGATAGACCTCAAGGGTTTGCAGATGACCGATGCCGGTGGCGGCAGCGCGCGCACCGGCAACCGTGGTGTAGTACGTGACGCGCCCCTGCAGGGCAGCGTTGCGAATCGACCACGAATCTTCAACCGAACTCTTCTTTTCGTCGACAGTATTGATGATGATCGCGATCTCGCCATTCTTGATGCTGTCGACGATGTGCGGACGGCCCTCGGTGACCTTGTTCACCGGAATCACCGTGAGACCGGCAGCCAAGAGGGCCGATGCGGTGCCGCGGGTGGCAACCAACTCAAAGCCGAGTCGCGCCAGCGCGCGTGCCACTTCGATGGTGGCCGGCTTGTCGGCGTCGCGCACGCTGAGAAAAGCGCGACCGCCTGACGGCAGACGCACCCCAGCCGCCAACTGGCTCTTGACGAAGGCCTCGGCGAAGGTCTGACCGACCCCCATCACTTCGCCGGTCGACTTCATCTCCGGGCCGAGGATGGTGTCGACCCCTGGGAACTTGATGAACGGGAACACCGCCTCCTTGACCGAGTAGTACGGCGGCACGATCTCCTGCGCAAAACCCTGTTGGCGCAGGCTGCGACCGGCCATACAGCGTGCGGCGATCTTGGCCAAAGGCGCACCAATGGCCTTGGAGACGAAGGGTGCGGTGCGCGAGGCGCGCGGATTGACCTCGAGCACGTAGATGGTCTCGCCCTGCACCGCGAACTGCACGTTCATCAAGCCGACCACCTTGAGGGCATGCGCCATCAGGGCGGTCTG
>RFSW01000076.1 GCA_009923755.1 Betaproteobacteria bacterium
CGCTGCGACCTTGGCCCGGTGCTGGTGGTCTACCCCGAGGCGGTCTGGTACCGCTATGTCGATCACGAGGATCTTGATGAGATCGTCGAGCGGCACCTGCAGCGAGGTGAGGTGGTCGAGCGGCTGCGGGTGGAATGAGATCTGCGCGGCGGCCCACTACCTCGGGTGTCACTTGTTCTCGCTCCCTGCTGCGCAAGGTCGCTTCGAAAAGACCACCCGACGGGGGCCGCCCGGTTGAGGTTTTCGGTGCTGCGTTGACCGTCAATGGCGGGCTCCGGTTTCCATAAGCCACCTTGATTTGCCGAGATCTGTTTCCCATGACCGATGCCAAGCGCGAGTCGCTGCTGGTCCCCGGCCCCGCCGGCGTGCTCGAGGCGGTGCTCGACGTCCCGCCATCGCCCATCGCCATCGCTGTCGTCTGCCATCCGCACCCGCCCGACGGCGGCACCATGCACCACAAGGTCCCCATGGCTATTGCGCGGGAGCTGGTGCGGCTCGGCTGCGCGGCGCTGCGCTTCAACTTCCGCGGGGTGGGTCAGAGCGAGGGCACCTACGATCGCGGCGTCGGCGAGGTCGAGGACGCGCTGGCTGCGGCTGCGTGGCTCGGTGCCCGGCATCCGGGTCTGCCGTTGTCGCTGGCTGGCTTCTCGTTCGGCGCGGCGGTGGCAACGCTCGCTTCTGCCCGACTCGACCCCCCGCCCGCGAGCCTCATCCTCGCGGGCACTTCGCCCAAACGCGTGCCCACACCGCCGGTTGGCGTGCCGGCCCTGGTGGTGCACGGTGAGCACGACGACATCGTGCCGCTGGCCGACGTGATGGACTGGGCGCGACCGCAGACGCTGCCGGTCACCGTCATCCCGGGCGCCGGGCATTTCTTCCATGGCCAGTTGCCTCTGCTGCAGGACCTGGTGCGCGGCTTCTGGCTCGGCTGCGCCGCCAGCGACTCGCTCGCAGGCTAGACTCTCGCAAGCGACGTCGTTGCCGGACGCTTAGCCGTCCGGCCCGGTCGATCGCAATCCTGCCAGTCCTTTGCACCCACCTGCCACGCCACGCGCATGCTCACCGTCAAAGCCCTGCACATCATCTTCATGACCAGCTGGTTCGCCGGCCTGTTCTACCTGCCGCGCATCTTCGTCAACCTGGCGATGGTCCCAGAGGGCAGCGATGCCGAGCGTGAGCGCCTGCTGCTGATGGCCGGCAAGCTGTTCCGCTTCATCGGCCCGCTGATGTGGCTGACGCTTATCTTCGGGCTGGCGCTGTGGCTCTATTACGGCATCGGCGCTGGCAGCCTGTGGATGTCCGTCAAGCTCGCCATCGTGGTGGGCCTGGTCGGCTATCACCACGTCTGCGGCGCTATTCTCAAGCGCTTCCGCGCGGGTACCAACACCCGTAGCCATGTCTGGTATCGCTGGTTCAATGAGGTGCCGGTGCTGGCGCTGTTCGTCGTGGTCTTCCTCGTCATCGTCAAGCCCTAGGGGAACGCGCCTGTGAAGTACCGCGACCTGCGCGACTTCATCGCGCACCTCGAATCCACCGGTCAGCTCATCCGCGTCAAGGAGCCGGTCAGCCCGAACCTCGAGATGACCGCCTTCTGCGACCGCCTGCTCAAGCGCGCCGGCCCGGCTGTGCTGTTCGAGAACGTGCCTGGTTATCGCTTCCCGGTGCTTGGCAACCTGTTTGGCACGCCGGAGCGGGTGGCGCTGGGCATGGGTATCGAGGGCGACGACTGGCGTGTGCGCCTGCGTGAGATCGGCAAGACGCTGTCCTACCTCAAGGAGCCGGAGCCGCCCAAGAGCCTGCGCCAGGTCTGGGAGGCGCTGCCGCTGATCAAGCAGATCCTGTCGATGGCGCCCAAGGTCATCCGCAAGCCGCCGTGCCAGGAGGTGGTGATCGAAGGCGACGCGGTCGATCTGGCGCAGCTGCCGATCCAGACCTGCTGGCCCGGCGACGTCGGGCCGCTGCTCACCTGGGGCTTGACCATCACCCGCGGCCCGCGCAAGAAGCGGCAGAACCTCGGCATCTACCGGCAGCAACTGCTCGGCCGCAACAAACTCATCATGCGCTGGCTTGCCCACCGCGGCGGCGCACTCGACTACCGCGACCACTGCGAGCTGAACCCCGGCAAACCGTACCCCATGTGCGTGGCCTTGGGCGCCGACCCGGCCACGACTCTCGGTGCGGTCACACCTGTGCCCGATTCCTTGTCCGAGTACCAGTTCGCCGGCTTGCTGCGCGGCGGCCGCACCGAGTTGGCCCGCGCCATCGGCAGCGACCTGCAGGTGCCGGCGCACGCCGAGATCATCCTCGAGGGCCACCTGACGCCCGGCGAGACGGCACCCGAAGGGCCGTTCGGCGACCACACCGGCTATTACAACGAGGTCGACAGCTTCCCGGTCTTCACCGTCGAGCGCATCACCATGCGGCGGGACGCCATCTACCACAGCACCTACACCGGCAAGCCGCCCGACGAGCCGGCGATGCTCGGCGTGGCGCTCAACGAGGTGTTCGTGCCTTTCCTGCAGCGGCAATTCCCCGAGGTGGTCGACTTCTACTTGCCGCCCGAGGGCTGCAGCTACCGCATGGCGCTGGTTGCCATCCGCAAGCAGTACCCCGGTCACGCGCGGCGCGTGATGTTCGGCATCTGGGGCTTTTTGCGGCAGTTCATGTACACCAAGTTCATCGTCGTGCTCGACCACGACGTGAACATCCGCGACTGGAAAGAGGTGATCTGGGCCATCACCACCCGCGTCGACCCGGCGCGCGACACGCTGATGGCCGAGAACACGCCGATCGACTACCTCGACTTCGCCAGCCCGGTGTCGGGGCTGGGCAGCAAGATGGGTATCGACGCCACCAACAAACTGCCGGGAGAGACGCAGCGCGAGTGGGGCACGCCGATCGTCATGGACGCGGCGGTCGAGGCCCGCATCGACGAACTCTTTTTCAGACTCGGCCTCGGCTAGCGCGACTCAGTCCGCGTCAGTCCGCACCTCGGCCTTGCGGTCGGACGGGTAGTGGAAGGACGCATAGCGCAGCGCCACCACCGACACCGCAAGCACCAGCACCGAGCCGCTCCAGATGAGGATGGTGGTGGTGTCGGTCTTGGTGTTGACGAGGTCGATCAGATGTCGCGTCAGTGCCGTGATGCCGACGTAGATGAGGAATCGAACCGGCATATGGTTGGTCTGGAAATAGATGCCGACCATCGCGCCGATCTCGAGGTAGATGAACAGCAGCAGGAGGTCCTCGACGTTGGCGTGGCCCCTGCCGATCATGTCGCCGATCGCCGCCAAGGCAGCCCACACCGTGGCCGCGCCGATGGCGAACAGCATCAGGTGGTGGAACACGCCCACCAGCGCCGCGCCGATGGTGCGACTGTGCGACGACCAGAGCGTGTGCTGCCGTGCCAGGCCGCGCAATTCGGGGGTTCGCGGGGTGTTGTTCATCACTGTGCTCCCGCGCCCCGCCGAAATACCCAGCGGTCGCCTTGCGAGGCCTCCGGTGCGAAGCGATAACCGGCGCTATCGAAAGCCTTCAGCGCCTCGACGTCGCTCACCCGATTCAGCACCGCCCAACGGGCCATCAGGCCGCGCGCTTTCTTGGCGTAGAAGCTGACCATCTTGTAGACCCCCCCTTTGCCATCTTCGAACACGGGTGTCACCACGCGCGCCTTGAGCGCTTTGCGGGCCACCGCCTTGAAGTACTCCTCGCTGGCCAGATTCACAAGGACCGGCGCCGGGTCCGCGCCAAAGTCGGCATTCAGCGAGTCGGCGATGCGTTCGCCCCAGAAGGCGTAGAGGTCGCGTCCGCCGTCGTGGCGCAGCGCGGTACCCATCTCGAGCCGGTAGGCCTGCATGCGGTCGAGCGGGCGCAGCACGCCATAGAGACCCGAGAGGATGCGCAAATGCTCTTGCGCCCAGGCAAGGTCGTCGGCATCGAGCGTGCCGGCTGACAAGCCGTCGTAAACATCGCCATCAAAGGCCAGCACTGCCTGCTTGCTGTTGGCCGGCGTGAACTCCGGGGTCCAGCGCGCGTAGCGTTCCACGTTGAGCAGGGCGAGCTTGTCCGAGAGGTCCATCAGCGCGGCGATCTCCGGCGGGCTCTTTTGCCGCAGGATGCCGATCAGCTCCGTGCTTTGCGGTACGAATCGTGGTTCGGTGGCGGCATCGACATGCGCAGGCGTGTCGTAGTCAAGCGACTTGGCAGGTGAGAGGACGATCAGCATCGGCTTGACCTGAGCGGGCGTGGCATCACGTGATGCAGAATGCCACCATTCTAGGCCGCGCAGCCATCGCCCCACATGCACATCGAGCACGGCACCGACCTGGCTCCGCTCAACACCTTCGGCGTGCCGGCTCGGGCGGACACCCTGGTGCGCCTGCGCAGCCCTGGCGAGGCGCACGACCTGCTGCGCCGGCCGGCGCTGATGGCGGGTCCGCTGCTGATTCTCGGCGGCGGCAGCAACCTGCTGTTCACCGCCGATTGGCCAGGCTTGGTGCTGCTGCCGCAGATCTTCGATCGCGAGATCCTCGAGACGCAGGGCGAAGTCGTCACCGTGGCCGGTGGCGCCGGCGAGAACTGGGATGCCTTCGTGCGCTGGACACTCGGGCTTGGGCTCGGCGGCCTCGAGAACCTGGCACTGATTCCCGGCACCCTGGGCGCGGCGCCGATTCAGAACATCGGTGCTTACGGCGTGGAGCTGCGCGACCACCTGCTGTGGGTCGAGGCCATTGACCTGCGCGAGCAGCGCAGCTGCCGCTTCTATAACGCGGACTGTGGCTTCGCCTATCGCGACAGCGTGTTCAAGCGCGAGCCAGGCCGTCTGCTCATCACCCGGGTGGCGTTCCGCCTGTCGCGCCGCCCCGAACTCGAGCTCGATTACGGCGAGGTCCGCGACGAACTCGCCGCTGCCGGCATCGCCAGCCCCACGGCGCTCCAAGTGGCTGACGCGGTGAGTGCCATCCGCCGCCGCAAGCTGCCCGACCCGACGCAGATCGGCAACGCCGGTAGCTTCTTTCGCAACCCGGTGGTGCCCGCTGCACAGGCCGCAAGGCTCTCGGCCGAGCATGCGGGCATGCCGCAGTTCGCGGCGTATGGCGGCGTCAAGATCCCGGCTGGCTGGCTGATCGAGGCTTGCGGCTGGAAGGGCCATCGCGCCGGCGATGCCGGTGTGCATATTGGCCACGCCTTGGTGCTGGTCAACCATGGCAACGCCACCGGTGGCCAGATCGCCGCACTGGCCCGGCAGATCGTCGCCAGCGTGAGTGAGCGCTTTGGCGTCACCCTCGAGCCCGAGGTGCGGATCGTCTGAGGAGGCGGCCCACGACTTCGGGCGTCCTTGTTCTCGCTCCTCGCACTGCGTTTGGAAGTCGCTTCGAAAAGGACACCCGAGAAGACCCTGCGCGCCACTTCCAGCAGGCTCTGCGGTTCGAAGCCTGACCCTTGCGATGCCGGTTATCATCTGTCGCCATGCGGTTTCTCTTCGATCTGCTCCCGGTCATCCTGTTCTTTGCCGCCTACCGCTGGGCTGGGACGGATGCGGCCGTTGCCGCCCAGTTGCTTGGAGACCTCGGGCTTACCGGCATCGGTGAGCGACTCGCCCCTATCCTGCTCGCCACGTGCGTGGCCATCGTGGCCACCATCGGGCAGGTCGGCGGGCTGCTGGCGTTGCGTCGCCGGGTCGACACCATGTTGTGGGTCAGTCTGGCCCTCATTGTCGTCATGGGCGGGCTCACCCTGTGGCTACAGGACCCGGCCTTCATCATGTGGAAGCCGACGCTGCTCTACTGGACCTTTGCCACCACGCTGGCTGGTTCTGCGTGGCTGCTGCGTCGCAATCTGATCCAGACCTTGATGGGCGAGCAGTTGCAGTTGCCGCCGGCCGTATGGGCGCGCCTCAACCTCGCTTGGGTGGTTTTTTTCGCTGTCATGGGCGCACTCAACCTTTACGTGGCACGCCACTTCGACGAGGCCACGTGGGTGAGCTTCAAGCTTTACGGCGGTATCGGTCTGATGCTGCTGTTTGTCGCTGCGCAGGGGGTATGGCTGTCGCGCCACCTGCCGGCTGCATCCGATCCCTGAGGAGTCAGCATGTTCTACGCCATCATCAGTGAAGACGTCCCGGCCTCGTTGCCGCTGCGCGTCGGTGCCCGCCCCGCGCACATCGAGCGCCTGAGCGCGCTGCAGGCCGAGGGGCGCCTGCTGGTCGCCGGGCCGCACCCGGCCATCGACAGCGAGGACCCTGGCCCCGCCGGCTTCAGCGGCAGCCTGGTGGTGGCGCAGTTCGATTCGCTGGCCGACGCGCAGGCTTGGGCGGATGCCGACCCGTACGTGGCCGCCGGCGTCTACGCCCGCGTCACCGTCAAGCCGTTCCGCAAGGTCTTCCCGCAGTGACGGCGGCGCTGTCGCTCGCCGATGAGGTGCGTAGCCGGCTAGCGCCTCTCGGGCCGGTCACGCTGGACCTGCGCGACGACAGCGCCCGCCACGCCGGGCACGCCGGCAGCAACGGCGGCGGGCATCTGGTGCTGCGCATCGTCTCGCCGGCCTTTGACGGGCTCGCCACAGTGGCCCGGCACCGCAGCATCTACGCACTGGTCGGCGACCTCATGCCGGACCGCCTGCACGCGCTGGCCATCACCGCTTTGACCCCGCTCGAGGCGGGGCTCGCCTGACTCGCCGGCAAGCGGCGTGCGGCCCTATACTTTCGCGCCTCGATCAGATGCGTGCCAGCACCGGCACGCCCGCCGCCAACCCGGAGCCTTGTCATGACCCGTCGTCCCCTGTTCGCCCTCGCCCTGGTCCTTAATCTCGCTACGCCAGTCGTGGCGTCTGCCGCCGACGAGGTGGTGGCCAAGGTCAATGGCATCGCCATCCGCGCCTCGCAGGTCGAGACCGCCACCCGCAACCTCATCAGCCAAGGCCAGCAGGACACGCCGGACCTGCGTACCCGCGTCAAGGACGAGCTGATCGCCCGCGAGCTGATCCTGCAGCAGGCGGCCACCGAGGGCACCGACAAGCGCGAGGAGGTGCGTGACCAGATCGACCTGGCGCGCAGCAACATCCTCATCAATAGCTATCTGCAGATCTGGGCCAAGGAACATCCGGTAGCGGACGACACCCTGCGCGCCGAGTACGACAAGCTCAAGGGCGAGTTGGCGGCTATCGACGAGTTTCAGGCGCGCCACATCCTGATCAAGGACGAGAAGGCTGCCAAGGCTGCGCTCGGCAAGATCAAAAAAGGCGAGAAGTTCGACAAGCTCGCTGCCAGCCTGTCGGAGGACACTGGTACCAAGGCCAAGGGCGGCGAGTTGGGCTGGGTCCGCAGCGACGCCAATCTGGTGCCGCCGTTCATGTCGGCGATGAAGGCACTCAAGAAGGGCGAGACCAGCGAACTGGTGAAGACCGACTTCGGCCACCACATCATCCGTGTCGACGACATCCGCAAGGCGCAGCCGCCGGCCTTTGAGCAGGTGCGTGGCGAACTCAACCAGTTCATGCAGCGCCGTGCCATCGAGCAGATGGTGCGCGACCTGCGTGCCAAGGCCAAGGTCGAGTAGTCCGAGGTCGAGCCACCCAGCGTCGAGGAACGCGGCCATACGGGGCCGCGCCATAGGGAGCACCCATGAGCATCAAGACCGTCTTTGTGCAGCCGGGCGGCGGCTTCGACAACGTCACCGTCGCCACTACTGAGCCCCGCAGCCCGGGGGCAGGCGAGATCACCGTCCGCTTGCACGCCAGCTCGCTCAACTACCACGACTATGCGGTGGTCAGCGGCGCTTGGGGGCCCACCGAGCCGCGCATCCCGATGTCCGACGGCGCCGGCGTGGTGACGGCGGTGGGGCCGGGCGTGACTGACCTCAAGGTCGGTGACCACGTCGTCAGCCTGTTCTTTCCCGAGTGGCCGGACGGTGAGCCGAGTCTCGCGCAGGGTGACTTCTCGCGCGTGCCGGGCGACGGCATCGACGGCTACGCACGCGAGGCGGTCACCGCGCCCGCCAGCGCCTTCACGCTCGCACCGAAGGGCTGGAGCCACGCCGAGGCGGCTACACTGACCTGCGCCGGCCTCACCGCTTGGTACGCGCTGTTCGAGAGCGGCCATATCAAGCCCGGCGACACTGTGCTCACCCAGGGCAGCGGCGGTGTCTCGGTGTTCGCGCTGCAGTTCGCCAAGGCGGCCGGGGCCACGGTGATCGCCACCACCTCCAGCGCGGCCAAGGCTGAGCGCCTGCGCGAGCTCGGCGCCGACCACGTCATCAACTACCGCGATGACCCGGCCTGGGGCGAGACCGCGCGAAAGCTCACTGGCGGCCTCGGTGTCGACCAGGTCATCGAGGTCGGCGGCCCGGGCACGCTGGCGCAGTCCATGCAGGCAGCGCGCATCGGTGGGCACGTATCGATCATCGGTATCCTCACCGGCCTCGAGGGTGGATTCTCCGTGATCGGCGCCATTGCCCGGCATCTGCGCTTGCAAGGGGTGTTGGTCGGCAACCGCAAGCATCAAGGCAACATGATTCGCGCGGTTGAGGCCAACGGCATCCGGCCGGTCATCGACGCGTCTTATCCGCTCGAAGACATCGTCGCTGCCTTCCAGCACCAGGCGTCCAACCGCCACTTTGGCAAGATCTGCCTGGAGATGTAGCGCAGACTTCACAAAGCGTTTTCGAAAGTAGGGGTTTCATAGTAGATTTATAAAGCAGCTGTCCTGACCGGCGCTGCTTTGCCCTGACGGGCACTACCGGACCCCCGCTTTGAACGACTTCGTCTCGACCTTTCATCTTCGCCAGGACGCCGAGTTTCGTGCGCTGATGAGCGCCATCGACCGCGTGCAAGGTGTGGTGGAGTTGAGCCTCGAGGGCGTCCTGCTGCGGGCCAACACCAACTTCCTCGACTGGGTCGGATACCGGGCCGAAGAACTCGTCGGGCAGCCCCACGCGGTGTTATGCACGCCGGAGTACGCCCGATCGCGGGAGTATCAGGCCTTCTGGGAGACACTGCGGGCCGGTGAATTCCACGCCGGCGAGTTCATGCGGGTGGCCAAGGATGGCAGCGAGGTGTGGATCAACGCCTCCTACAACCCAGTGTTCGATGCTGAGGGCCGGGTCG
>RFSW01000077.1 GCA_009923755.1 Betaproteobacteria bacterium
GACGACACACTCGCCAGGCTCAAGGCCTGGCTCGAGTCCGGACACCCCAAGGTCGGTCAGAACCTCAAGTACGACCGCCATGTGCTGGCCAACCACGGCGTCGCACTGGGTGGTGTGGTGGGCGACACGCTGCTGCAGTCCTACGTGCTCGAGAGCCACTTGCGCCACGACCTCGAGTCGCTCGCGCGGCGGCACTTGGACTCGGAATCCATCAGTTACGAGTCGATCTGCGGCAAGGGCGCTTCGCAAATCAGCTTTGACCAGGTCGACTTGGATACGGCGACCAAGTACTCCGCCGAGGACGCCGACCTCACCCTGCAAGTCCACGCCCATCTGGCGCCACAGATCGAGCGCGACTCGGGCCTCGCCCGCGTCTACCGCGACATCGAGTTGCCCCTCGCGCAGGTGCTGTTCGAGATGGAACGTGTCGGCGTACTGGTCGACCCGGCCCTTCTGCTGACCCAGTCCGACGAACTCGGGCGCGGCATGGCGGCCCTCGAGCAACAGGCCTACGAGGTGGCCGGCCAGCCCTTCAACCTGGGCAGCCCCAAGCAGATCCGCGAGATTCTGTTCGACCGGCAGCAGCTACCTGTCCTCAAGAAGACGCCCTCCGGCGAACCGAGTACCGACGAGGATGTGCTTCAACAGCTGGCGCTGAGTTACCCGCTGCCCAAGCTCATTCTCGAGCACCGCAGCCTGTCCAAGCTCAAGAGCACCTACACCGACAAGTTGCCGCGCATGATCAACCCCGCCACCGGGCGGGTGCACACCAGCTTCGGCCAGGCCACGGCGGTGACGGGTCGGCTGTCCTCTAGCGAACCTAACTTGCAGAACATCCCGGTGCGCACGGCTGAGGGCCGACGCATCCGCGAGGCCTTCATCGCGCCGCCGGGGCACGTGCTGGTGAGCGCTGACTACTCGCAAATCGAGCTTCGCATCATGGCGCACGTCTCGCAGGACCCGGGCATGGTGCGCGCCTTTGCCCACAACGAAGATATCCACCGTGCCACTGCGGCGGAGGTGTTCGGCGTAACGCCCATCGAGGTGACGCCGGATCAACGGCGCACCGCCAAGGTCATCAACTTCGGCCTGATTTACGGCATGAGTGCGTTCGGGCTGGCGCAGAACCTCGACATTGAGCGCGGCGCGGCGGCCAGCTACATGGAGCGCTATTTCGAACGCTACCCGGGGGTCAAAGCGTATATGGACCAGACCCGTGCGTTGGCTCGTGAGCAGGGCTATGTCGAGACGGTGTATGGCCGCCGCCTCTGGCTGCCCGACATCCGTGGTGGGAGCGGGCCGCGCCGTGCGGCGGCGGAGCGTGCCGCCATCAACGCGCCGATGCAGGGTACCGCCGCCGACATCATCAAGATGGCGATGCTGCGGGTTCAGTCCTGGTTGCACGCCTCGGGTATCCAGTCCCGCCTTGTTCTGCAGGTGCATGACGAATTGGTCTTGGAGGTGCCGGACGCGGAGGTAGATATCGTCAAGCGCGAGCTGCACCGCATCATGGAGAGCATCGAAGGGCTGTCGGTGCCACTCCTGGTGGAGGTGGGTGCTGGGCCGAACTGGGAGCGGGCGCATTGAATCCACAAGTCAATCCCACAACCCGCGTAAGGGCCTCCTCAGCCGCTGAAGTACAATCCCGACCACTCTCTTTCAACCTCCCCGGAGCCCAAACATGTCCGAAAAGATCCTCTTCCGCACCGGCGAAGCCACCGTGTTTGCCAAGGAAGGCCAATTCACCGACGCCATGCCGGAGATTCTCATCGGCGATGTATCGGGCCCGGTCGGGCAGGCTTTTGCCAACATGATGGCCCAGTCGGCGGGCCACACCTGCATGTTCGCGGTGCGCGCCTGCAACCACCAGGTCCGCCCAGCGACGATGATGGCGACCAAGGTCACCATCAAGAACTCGGCTTATATCAACCTGTTCGGCGGCGTGGTTCAGTCCGCCACCGCCGATGCTGTGGTCGATTGCCTGGCAGAGGGCATCATCCCCAAGGATCAGGCCAACAACCTGTGCATCATCGACCTGGTCTGGATCGATCCGCGCACCACCACCGACCCCAATCTGGACATGGAAGACCTCTATCGCACCAACTACGAGGCGACCAAGTTGGCCATCCAGCGTGCGCTGAGCAACACGCCGACGGTCGATGACCTGATCAAGACCCGCCACTCGGTGAAGCACGACATGTTCGATGCATCGACTGGCAAGTGGGTGCGATAGGCCTCTTCGCGCCGCAAATCGTGGCCATCTGTAGCGATCTTGGGGGCTTCTGCCCCCATTTTCGTTTATTGCCTTGTCGAGGCGTGTTTGCGCGCTGTGCAGTTGCCGGCGGGGGCGTGGGGCGATGCTGAGCTACCGCCACGGCTACCACGCAGGTAACCACGCCGACGTTCTCAAACACACGGTGCTGGTCGCGCTGCTGCGCCACATGGCGCTCAAGGACAAGCCGTTCTGGATGGTTGATACCCACGCTGGCGCTGGCTTTTACCGGCTGGACCACACCTTTGCGCAGAAGACCGGCGAGTGGCGCGAGGGCATCGGGCGCGTCTATGGCACCACCGATGCGCCCCCAGCGGTTGCCGACTACCTCGGCTTCATCCGCAGCGCCAACGGCGCCGAGCCCGACAACCCTTCAGCCGGCGGACCGGCTGTCTACCCTGGCTCGCCGTGGATCACGCGCCAGTTGCTGCGCCCCGATGACCGCTTGCGCGTGTTCGAACTCCACACCAGCGACGCACCGGCGCTGATCGACACCTTGCGGGGCGACCGTCTGGTTAAGACCACGGCTGGCGACGGCTATGCTGGCCTGCGCGCGAGCTGGCCGCCGGCGCCACGTCGCGGTCTGGCGCTGGTCGATCCGTCCTACGAGGTCAAGACCGAATACGCCCAAGTGGTCGATACGGTGGCCGATGCGCTGCAGCGCTTCGCCACCGGCACCCTCGCCGTCTGGTATCCGCGCCTCGCCCGCCGCGAGTCTGAGACGTTCCCAGCCCGGCTCATCCGCTTGAGCCCTGACAACTGGTTGCATGTCGCGCTGGATATTCGCGCGCGTAGTCCGGAGGGCATGTACGGGTCCGGTCTGGTGGTGCTCAACCCGCCGTGGACTTTGCCCGATACGCTCAAGCCGGTGATGCCGTGGCTCAAGACGCATCTGGCGCTCGATGAGGGCGCCGGGACGACTCTGGACTGGCAGATCGCCTGACGGCTTGCAATCTCGGCGCTCAAGCCCGGATTGGATATCTGACCGATGCGCGTCTAGGGCGTCTGGTGTGAGCATGGGCACCTTGAAACGGCCTGCTCCTTGAGTATGTACGTATCCTTGATTATCATGTACGCATGGCCTGACGGCCCCTCCCTAACGGAGCGAACGCGATGCGTCTGACCGCCACTCACCTCCGCGCCGAACTCTTCAAGACCTTGGACCGGATTGTTTCGACCGGCGAACCGGTCGAGGTCGAACGTCCTGGCGGCAGGGTTCGCCTCGTCGCCGCCGCGCCAACCGGTCGCCTTGCGCAACTGCGTCCGCACCCTGGCTGCATTGTTGGTGATCCGGATGATTTAGCGGCGTTGTCCTGGCTAAATGTCTGGCAACCAAGCCTCTGATTTTGGGCCCTGCTCTTGGCCCTTTATCTTGATACCCATGTCCTAGTCTGGCTTTATCAGGATGGCGCAGCGCGTTTGACCGCGCGCGGCGCAGAGGCTGTCGATACCGCGGATGCGCTTCTGGTCTCACCCATCGTCGAACTCGAGCTTGCTTATCTGAAAGAGATCGGCCGCATCACAAGCGCACCGGGCACCATCATGGACGCGTTGCGGCGAGACCTCGAGTTGGACGCCTGCCGCCTGCCCTTTGCCAGCATCGTGGGTGCCGCTGTGGGCCAAGTTTGGACCCGTGACCCGTTCGATCGGCTTATCGTTGCGCAGGCGGCTCACGGTCAGAGCCCGCTGCTAACGGCCGACCGGGCAATGCTTGAGAACTATGGCCAAGCTTTCTGGTGAGCTTCACGCACCGGCCCGGACAAGGATCTCCAGCACCTCGTCAGCCGTCTCCGCGCGGTGCAGCACCGAGAGATGCTCCGGCTCGATCATTCCGCGCCGCAGCGGCGTTTCCTCCAGCCAGCGCAGCAAGTCATCCCAGTAGCCGCCACCCATCAGGATCACCGGCACGCGGTCGGTCTTGCGCGTGCTCATCAGGCACAGCACCTCAAAGATCTCGTCCAGCGTGCCCAAACCCCCTGGCATCACCACGAAGGCGCTCGAGTAGCGCACGAACACCGCCTTGCGCGTGAAGAAGCGCTCGAAGTGCAGGTAGATGTCGATGTGCGGATTGGGCTTGGTCTCGAACGGCAGGCGGATGCCGAGCCCGACGCTTGCGCTGCCGCCAGCCTGCGCGCCGCGGTTGAACGAGTCCATGAGCCCAGGCCCGCCGCCAGTGATGACGGCGTAGCCGGCCGCAGACACCACGCGAGCGAGCTTGAACGCGCGTTCGCACAGTTCTTCATCGGGCGAGATGCGCGAGCTGCCGAACATCGACACTGCGGGCCCGATGCTGCTCAGTGCGCGCTCGGCCTCGAGCAGCTCTTGACTGATGCCGTCGATGTCCCAGTGGGAGGCGGTCATGCCAAGGGCAGAAAGTTGCGGTTGCAGAATCGCAGGTCCTGCGGATAGGGGAAGAAGTCCTCCAGCTCGCGGCGGCGGATGATCTCCTGTGTCTGTTGCCAGAAGTCCACATCGAGCAGGTCGCGGTGGTACTTCAGGAATGCTTTCCTGATCTTCGGCTGGCCCAGCAGGAAGGTGCCCCATTCCTCGGGGAAGACGTCGTTGCGCGCCACCGAGTACCAAGGCTCGCCGCTCATCTCCATCTCCTCGTTGGGTGCTGGCGGGATGCGGCGGAAGTTGCAGTCGGTCAGATACTCGATCTCGTCGTAGTCGTAGAACACCACGCGCCGGTAACGCGTGACGCCGAAGTTCTTCCACAGCATGTCGCCGGGGAAGATGTTGGCGCGGGCCATCTCGCGGATGGCGTTGCCGTATTCGCGCACCGCTTCCTCGATCTGCTCGTCGCCGGCACCTTCGAGGTAAAGATTCAGCGGCGTCATGCGGCGTTCGATGTAGCAGTGGTCGACGATGATGTTGTCGCCCTCCTCGTGCACGATCGACGGCGCCACCTCGAACAACTGCGCCAGCAGCTCGTCGGAGAAGCGCGCGCGTGGCAGCGCCAGTTCGCTGAACTCGAGCGTGTCGGCCATGCGCCCGACGCGGTCGATGTTCTTGACCATCTTGAACTTGGCCTTGACGCCCTCGCGGGTGATGTCCTTGGAGCTGCCGAAGCGGTCCTTGATGATCTTGAACACGTAGGGGTAACTCGGCAGCATGAACACGTGCATCACCAGCCCGCGGATGCCCGGCGCCTCGACGAACTGGTCGTCGGAGTGGTTCAGGTGGAACAGCAGGTCGCGGTAGAACATGGTCTTGCCCTGCTTGGCCAGGCCGAGCATGGTGTAGAGCTCGGAGCGCGGCTTGTTCGGCATGATCCGGCGCAGGAACTGGATGTAGGCCGAGGGCACCTCCATGTCCACCATGAAGTACGCGCGCGACAGCGAGAACAGCACCGAGATCCGCCACGGCTCGAGGATGATCGCATCGACCACCAGACCGCCGGATGCGCCGTGGATGATCGGCATCGCCCACGACCATTCCTGGTGGCCGTTGAACATGCGGCCGATCAGGTAGGCGCCCTTGTTGCGGTAGAAGGGCGAGTTGAGCACCTGGATCTGGCAGTTGGCCTCCACAGTCGGCCACTCGCCGCCGACATGCTCCAGCGCCACCTGCATGATGCGGTCGACGTCGCGCTCGAGGTCTTCGAACGGTCGCGTCCATTCCTCGTCGAGAAGCATTTGGCGGATGCACGCGCGCATACCGCCGCCGCTGCGCGGGTAGTAGCACCTATACGCAGGAGGATCCGACTCGATGAATTCGGTCGAGATGGCCGGCCGCACGAAGATGAAGTCGTTGCGGAAATAGGTGTGGTGGAGAATCTTAGTGGTGACCGAATTGAAGAAGGTCTCCGCCAGCTCAGGCTGCTTGTGGTCGATGAGCTTGCCGATGAACAGCAGCTTGGCGCGCTGCCACGCCGAGTCGTCCAGTGTGGCGGCAGCGAACTCGCCGTTGAGGCGGTCGACGCACTCGCGCACACGGTCCTCGTAATAGCGGATGCGCTCGCTCACCGCGTCCTGCACCTCGTGCCAGCGCGCCTCCTCGAAACGCTGTTTGGCGCACGCACTGGCCTCGCGGAACAGGCTGTAGTGGCGGTCGAAGCCTTCGATCAGCGCCTGCGCGATGGCCTCGGCAGTTGCCTCGGCGCTGGCGGTATTGACGGGAACAGGGCTTCGATTCATGCGGGCATTATGTCCGAGGCGTAAGATTGAGATGCCATTGGATGCGGCCGCAGGGCCGAAGAACCGGCGTACCCGATTTCAGTATCGGAGCCGGAATCATCGAAGTGCAGCAGACTCAGAAGGGGAGCCATCGTGACCGCGACGTCCCACATCAAGATTCCCGCCTCCGGCAGCATCATCGAGCCAGGCAAACCCACTCCGGACGACCCGATCATTCCCTACATCGAGGGCGATGGCATCGGCGTCGACATTACACCGGTGATGATCCGCGTCATCGATGCGGCCGTCGCCAAGGCCTACAGTGGCAAGAAGAAGATCGTCTGGCTCGAGGTCTACGCCGGCGAGAAATCGACCCAGATCTACGGCCCCGACGAGTGGCTGCCCACCGAGACCTTCGATGCGCTCAAGAAGTACCGCGTCTCGATCAAGGGCCCGATGACCACGCCGGTGGGCGGCGGGATCCGCTCGCTCAATGTCGCGCTGCGCCAGGAACTCGACCTCTACCAGTGTGTGCGCCCGGTGCAGTACTTCAAGGGCGTGCCGAGCCCGCTCAAAGACCCGTCCAAGACGAACATGGTGATCTTCCGCGAGAACACCGAGGACATCTACGCAGGTATCGAATGGCAGGCGGAATCGGAGGGCGCGAAGAAAGTCATCGACTTCCTGCGCGGCGAGATGGGCGTCAAGAAGATCCGCTTCCCGGACACCTCGGGCATCGGCATCAAGCCGGTGTCGCGCGAGGGCACTGAGCGCCTGGTGCGCGCCGCCATCAAATACGCCATCGACAACGGCCGCAAGAGTGTGACCATCGTCCACAAGGGCAACATCATGAAGTTCACCGAGGGTGGCTTCCGTGATTGGGCCTATGCGCTGGCCAAGAACGAGTTCGGCGCCGAAATGCTCGATGGCGGGCCGTGGATGAAGCTGCCGGGTGGAATTGTGATCAAGGACGCCATCGCCGATGCTTTCCTCCAGCAGATCCTGTTGCGGCCGGCCGACTACGACGTCATCGCCACGCTCAATCTGAATGGCGACTACGTCTCCGACGCTCTGGCGGCGCAGGTGGGCGGCATCGGCATCGCGCCGGGCGCCAACATCTCGGACGAATACGCCGTGTTCGAGGCGACTCACGGCACCGCCCCCAAGTACGCCGGCCTCGACAAGGTCAATCCGGGCTCGATCATCCTTTCCGCCGAGATGATGCTGAGGCACCTGGGCTGGAAGGAGGCCGCCGATCTGGTCATCCACGCCATGGAGGCGGCCATCAACGACAAGGTTGTCACCTACGACTTTGCGCGGCTGATGGAGGGCGCCACCGAGGTGTCGTGCTCCGAGTTCGGCGAGGCGATGATCGCGCGGATGTAGCGGCTTGACTGGGTGGCGCGACGGCCGAGGGGGCGCGGGACCTTGCGCCTCAGGGCTTGTTCTTTGCCGCAGCGGCATAGCGCCTGAGCGCCTCGGCACGCTGTGTGGCGTGGTCGACGATGGGCGCCGGGTAGTCGTGGCCGATCACCAACCCGAATGACTTCGCCTCAAGTGGCGGCAGGGTCCACGGCGCGTGGATGTACCTGGCAGGGACCTTGGCCAGCTCCGGCACATAGCGGCGGATGAACTTGCCCTCGGCGTCGAACTTCTCCGACTGGCTGATCGGGTTGAAGATGCGGAAGTAGGGCTGCGCATCGCAGCCGGTGCTTGCCGCCCACTGCCAGCCGCCGTTGTTGGCGGACTGGTCGAAGTCGATGAGCTTGCGGGCAAAATACGCCTCGCCCAAGCGCCAGTCCAGCAGCAGATGCTTGGCGAAGAAGCTCGCGGTAACCATGCGCAGGCGGTTGTGCATGTAGCCGGTGGTGTTGAGTTGACGCATCGCCGCATCGACCAACGGGTATCCGGTGCGACCTTCCTGCCAGGCCGCCAGTCGCTCGGCGTCCTGGTCGGTGACCAAGGCTTCGTATTCCGGCTTGAAGGGGCCGGTAGCGGCGTGCGGGAAGTGGTGGAGGATGGCGAAGTAGAAGTCGCGCCAGATGAGTTCGTTGAGCCAGCCTTGCTTGCCTTCGCTGGACTCGAAGGATTTCTGTGAATGGCCGCCCGGGCCGGCATGGGGCTGACCCTCGTCGAACCCAAGTGCCAACCGCGCACAGTCCCGGACACTCACCGTGCCGAAGCGCAGGTGAACCGACAGGTAGGAGACACCTTTGACCGCCGGGAAGTCGCGCCGGTCCTTGTAGCCGTCGATGCGCTGGGCGAAGTCCGCCAGCCGCTCGCGCCCGCCAGTCATGCCTGGCGTGATGCCAAGGCTGGCGTTGTCGGCGGGCTCGAAGCGCATCTCAGATAAGGTGGGGATGCGCGCGTCGGCCGGTGGAGTTTGCAGCTGCCCCGACTTTGCTTGCACCGGAAATGCCGCCACATCGACCAGCGGCGGCTCGGCCGCGCGCAGGCGCTTGAACCACGCGTTCTTGTAGGG
>RFSW01000078.1 GCA_009923755.1 Betaproteobacteria bacterium
GTGCGATGGCGGCCTTCGAGCCCTGGCTACCTGCGCACGATGCTGCCCGCCTCACCAGCCTTCCGGCCCTGCTGGCGACCTTCTGGGCCTTGTTGCGTTGGTCGCTGCCGCGACTGCGGCGACGCGACCGCTGGGCGGCCGGGCTGGCGCTGTTCAGTGCGATGGTGCTGGTCATCCCGGCACATGCTGGTGCCGGAGAGCTTTGGACGCTCACCGGCAGTGCGCTGCTCGCCGCCGGCCTCACCCGACCGGACCGCCGCTGGACGCGCACAGCAACCTTGCTGGCTGTCGGCCTCGCGACCAGTTCGCTGGCAGGCGGGGCGCAATCTTGGCTAGCCGGGATCATCGGTATCGCAGCCATGAGTCTGGCGGCGCCGCGCCGCAGCCAGCATCTCGCTCACATGGTCGGCGCGCTGGCGGGCTCGCTGCCACTGCTGGCATGGGCCTTCGGCTTGGCCGCTCAAGGCGATCTCGATGCTTGGCTGCAAGCGGACCCACTGCTGTCGATGCTGACCGGTTCGGCGGCGCCCGGTGGCGGCTTCTTTGTCGAAATCCGCGGCCTGCTGTGGTCCTGGCCACTCTGGCCACTGGCACTGGCCGCGCTGTGGCAGCGTCGCTCGAGCCTGCTCACCGACCCCCGCATGCTGGCGCCATTGTTGTTGGTCTTGGGTACTTTGCTGGTCTGGTGGATCACGCCCGGCGGACGCGATACCCGCGCCCTGGCGCTGCTGGCCCCGCTCGCTCTGCTGGCAGGCCCGGGGCTTCTGCGTCTCGAGCGCAGTCAAGCGCAGGCGCTGCACGCCTTCGGCATCGTCCTGTTGTTCAGCCTGCTCGGCCTGCTCTGGCTGTTCTGGGCCGGTGCACACCTCGGCGTTCCGGAGCCGTTCGCGAGCCGCGTGGCACGACTGCTGAGACATTACGATGGTCAATGGTCAGTCTGGCAGGCAGCGCTGGCAGTGGTCGCCAGCCTGGCCGCGGGGCTGTTGGTGGCGGGATTGCGCCGCTCACCGCTAAGGCCTCTGTTGGCCTGGTGCATCGGCGCCAGCGCAACCTGGTTGCTGGTCATCGCGCTGGGCGGCCATTGGCTGGAAACACGCTTCAGCTATCAGCCGATGGCACGCGACATCGAAACAGCGTGGCCGACCCAAGGCTGCGTGGGCGCCACGCCGGGGTTGCGCCTGGCTGTCGCTGCAGCAGTTCGCGCGCATACGCAGCACGAGGTGTTGCGCGGCCCAGCCGGCGCTGCCTGCACCTGGGCACTGACCACCTTGACCCGCGGCGGCGGCGGCCTGCCCGCCGGCGCCGAGCAAATCTGGCAAGGGCGTCGCGGCGGCGACCGCCAAGAGTGGCACGTGCTCTACCGTCGCCCCTGATAGAGGACGCCAATTATGCAAAACGCGCGCTGCAGTCTAGAATCCAGATGTTGTACCACTACCCCTGAGGAGAGAATCAATGAAGGTTCTGTCGTTCGTCGGCGCCGTCGCCCTGGCCGCGTCGTTCAGTAGCGCGGCCCTGGCCAGCCCGGAACTCGCCACCAAGAGCGGTTGCCTTGCCTGCCATGCCGTTGACAAGAAAGTGATCGGCCCCGCGTACAAGGACGTCGCCAAGAAGTACGCCGGCGATGCAAGCGCCGAAGCCAAGCTCATCAAGGTCGTCAAGAACGGTAGCAACCCGGCCGAGCTGCACTGGAAGGAAGTGACCGGCGGTATGCCGATGCCGGCCAATGCCCACGTCTCGGATGCAGACGTCAAGACCTTGGTCAAGTGGGTGCTTTCGCAGAAGTAAGCGTTTCTGCCCCACCCTCAAGAGCCAGCCGAGTGCTGGCTCTTTTGTTTTTTGATGTCGGATCGGCTGTAGACGCCATAATCGGTGCATGCGTCGCACTCTCTCGTCGCGCTACCAAAGCCTCCGTCTGCCACCCGCCCGCCGCTGGGCAGCGGCGTTGGGCTGCCTGCTGGGCATCGCCCTGCCAGTCTCTGCCGAGACGCTGGTCAAGATCGGCTCGGTGGCGCCACTCACCGGGCCGCAGGCGCATCTGGGTCGCGACAACGACAATGGCGTTCGCCTGGCGGTGGAGCAAGCCAATGCCCGAGGTGTCACCCTGGGTGGAGCTACCGTGCGGTTTGAGGTGGTCAGCGAGGACGACCAGGCCGACCCCAAGACAGCGACGATCGTCGCCCAAAAGCTCATCGATGCAGGGGTGGTGGCAGTCGTCGGCCACCTCAACTCCGGAACCACCATCCCCGCAAGCAAGCGCTATCACGAAGCAGGCCTCGCCCAGATCTCGCCATCAGCCACCGCCATCGCCTACACCGCGCAGGGCTACGCCAATGCATTTCGGGTGATGGCCAACGACAGCCAGCAAGGGGGCGCACTCGGTCGCTTTGCAGTCGAGTCACTCAAGGCGCAACGCATCGCCATCGTCGACGACCGGACGGCTTACGGCCAAGGCCTGGCCGACGAATTCGAGAAGGCCGCGCGTGCGGCGGGCGGCAACATCGTCGGGCGGGAGTACACCACCGACCGCGCCACCGACTTCACCGCTATCCTCACCTCGCTCAAAGGGCGCGGGCCGGACGTCATCTTCTTTGGCGGCATGGACGCACAAGGGGCGCCGATCGCACGGCAGATGCTGGCGCTCGGTCTGCGGGCCACCCTGATGAGCGGCGATGGTCTGCAGAGCACCGAATTCCTAAAGCTTGCCGGCCGCGCGGCCGAAGGCGTGATCGCCTCCACGCCGGGACTGCCACCGGCAAAGATGCCGGGGGGCGAGGCATTTCGCCGCGACTTCGTCGCCAAATATGGCGTCATCCAGAATTACGCACCCTATGCCTACGACGCCACCAACACGCTGATCGCCGCCATGGAGCAAGCGGATTCGTCGGAGCCGGCGCGCATTGTCGCGTCGCTGCGCGGCATCCGGCGAGACGGCGTCACCGGACCACTGGCCTTTGACAACCGAGGCGACATCCTCGGCGGGGCCGTGACGCTCTACCGGGTGACGGGCGGCCAGTGGCAAGTACTCGAGGCACCGCCACCACTGCCGACGCCGGAGGCACCCCCGGGGCCCGGTGCGGTGTTCGTCCAGCAACTGATCAACGGCCTCACGGTGGGCGCGCTCTACGCGCTCGTCGCCCTCGGCTACACCATGGTCTACGGCATCCTTGGCTTGATCAACTTCGCCCACGGAGAAGTCGTGATGATGGGTGCCATGATCGCCGTCTCGGTGGTTGCCGCGTTGACGGGTGTGCTCCCAGGCGCTTGGGCGCTGGCGGCCGGCATCGGTGTGGCGGCCGTGGCCTGCATGGCGCTGGCCGCGAGCATCGAACGCATCGCCTACCGGCCGCTGCGCAACGCTCCGCGTCTGGCGCCCCTGATCACCGCCATCGGGGTCTCCATCGTCCTGCAAAATGCCGCCATGTTGGTCTGGGGCCGGCAATACCGCACCATACCGGAGACGCTCGACAACACCCCCTTCAACCTTGCTGGTGCGGCAGTCAGCCCGCTGCAGTTGCTCATCCTGGCCGGCACCGCAATAGTGCTGGCGGCGCTGTGGTGGCTGGTACACCGCACCCGGCTCGGACGTGCCATGCGTGCCACTTCACAGAATCGCGACGCAGCGCGGCTGATGGGTGTGGATACCGACGCCGTGATCCGCGCGACTTTTGTCATCGGCGCTGGGCTGGGTGCATTTGCTGGCGTCATGGTGAGCGCTTACTACGGCCTCGCCCATTACTACATGGGCTTCATGCTCGGACTCAAGGCGTTCGCGGCGGCGGTGCTCGGTGGCATCGGCAACCTCGGCGGCGCAGTGCTCGGTGGCGTGGTGCTCGGCGTCATCGAAAGTTTCGGTGCGGGTTACATCGGCTGGCTCACCGGCGGCTTTCTGGGGAGCCACTATCAGGATGTGTTCGCCTTCCTCGTCCTCATCGCTGTCCTGGTGCTGCGACCATCGGGGCTGCTGGGCAGCAAGGGGGCAGACCGTGCGTAAGGCTCCATGCGATTCCCGCCAGCGACCGTGTCTGGCGCTCAACGAGCAGTAAAGGTCGCCCGCCCGTGAGCGCCCGGTACATCATTCTGCTGGCACTGACGGGTGTCGCACTCACAGCCCTGCCGTGGCTGGTCGACGGCCTGCTGGGTATCACCTGGGTGCGCATCCTCAGCTTCGCTGCACTCTACGTCTTGCTTGCATTGGGCCTCAACATCACAGTGGGCTACGCGGGTCTGCTGGACCTGGGCTACATCGCATTCTTTGCTGTGGGCGCCTACACCTATGCGCTGCTGAGCAGCCCGCAGTTCGGGCTGCACTGGCCGCTGTGGGCCACTCTGCCCTTGGCGGCGGCTGCGGCCGGGCTGTTCGGCCTGCTGCTCGGCACGCCCTTGCTCAGGCTACGAGGTGACTATCTGGCGATAGTCACCTTGGGCTTCGGCGAAATCACCCGCATCTTCATCAACAATCTCAATGCGCCGGTGAACATCACCAACGGTCCACAAGGGGTGAACCAGATCGACGCGCTGCGCATCGGCGGCATCGACTTTTCGCAGGCGCTGCACTGGGGCGAAGTCACCATACCGGCCGCATACATGCCATGTCTGCTGTTCCTCGCCCTGGCCGGCGCGGTGGCCTGGGCCAGCACACGGCTCGAGGTGTCGCGTGTCGGTCGCGCCTGGCAAGCCCTCCGCGAAGATCCGCTGGCAGCCGCCGCCTGCGGCATCGATCTGCGCCGCTACAAGCTACTGGCATTTGCACTGGGTGCCAGCGCCGGTGGTTTGGCGGGAGCACTTTTCGCGGGCTTTCAGGGTTTTATCAGCCCGGAAAGCTTCTCGCTCACCGAGTCGATCATGATCCTCTGCATGATCGTGCTCGGCGGCATGGGTCACGTACCCGGGGTGATCGCCGGCGCGCTGATCCTCGCCATCCTGCCGGAAGCACTGCGTGCGCTCGGGCCACTACAGCAAGCGCTGCTCGGGCATGTCTGGGTGGACCCGGCCGACCTGCGGATGCTGGTCTTCGGACTTGCGCTGGTGGCGATGACGCTGCTGCGCCCAGCCGGCCTCTGGCCGCGCGGACACGCCGGACGCGGCGACTGAGGACGGCGAGGCAGACCCGATGAGACCCCTTCTCTCCGCCACCGGTATCGGCAAGCGCTTCGGCGGGCTGCAAGCGCTCGACGATGTGGCGCTGGAAGTGTCGGCAGGACATATCCACGGCCTCATCGGGCCTAACGGCGCAGGCAAGACCACTCTGTTCAATGTCCTCACCGGTCTCTACACCGCTGACCACGGAACAGTGCAGCTCGACGGTCAAGTCATCTGTGGCATGGCGCCGCACCGGGTGGTCGCCGCCGGGCTTTCGCGGACGTTCCAGAATATCCGCCTGTTCGCCGGTATGAGCGTGCTCGACAACGTCCTGGCTGGCGCCCATCTGCGAGGCACCAGCGGGGTGTTGGGGGCGCTGTTCCCCTCTGCAGTGCTACGCAGGGAGCAATCCCGCTTGCGCGACCAGGCCGTCACCTTACTTGGCTATGTCGGCGCAGGCCGGCATGTCTCACGTCCAGCTGGCGAACTGTCGTACGGCGATCAGCGACGCGTCGAGATCGCGCGGGCGCTGGCGGCCGAGCCCAAACTACTGGCGCTCGACGAACCCGCCGCCGGGATGAATCCGGCCGAGACCGACACTCTGCGCGAACTTCTCGAACGCATCCGCAAGGATGGCACCAGCCTGCTGCTGATCGAGCACGATGTGAAGCTGGTGATGGGTCTGTGCGACCGTGTCACTGTCCTCGACTTCGGCCGCCGCATCGCCGAAGGCCCACCAGAGGCAGTGCGCCACGACCCACGGGTCATCGAAGCCTATCTGGGCGCACCGACTGAAACCACGGCCGCAACCGGGACCGGAGGTTCATCGGCAACGCGAGATGCAGCGGACACGACGCCATGACGCCGATGCTGCAGATCGACCAGCTGCACGTGGCTTATGGCCGCATCGAGGCGCTGCGTGGCGTCTCTCTCTCGCTGGCAGCCGGCGAGCGCCTCGCACTGATCGGCGCCAATGGTGCCGGCAAGACCACCTTGCTCAAAGCCATCGCCGGGCTGTTGCCAGTTTCGGCCGGGGAGATATGGCTTGACGGACGGCGCGTCGAACGGATGGGTGCCCATATGCGTCTGCCGCAAGGGCTGGCACTGGTCCCTGAGGGCCGCGGCATCTTCCCTGGCCTGTCGGTACGCGAGAATCTGTTGATGGGCGCGTATTGCCGGGCCGACTCCGGGGCCATCGCCGACGACCTCGCGGCCCAGTACAGCCGCTTCCCGCGCCTGGCGGAGCGCCGCGAACAACTCGCCGGCACGCTCTCCGGTGGTGAACAGCAGATGCTTGCCATCGGCCGCGCGCTGATGGGTCGGCCGCGGCTGCTGCTGCTGGACGAGCCGTCGATGGGGCTGAGTCCGATCATGGTGGAAAAGATCTTTGCCACCCTGCGCGAGGTCTGCACGCATGGTGTGACGCTGCTTCTGGTCGAGCAAAATGCCCGCTTGGCCATGGACTTGTGCGACCGCACGGTGGTTCTGGAACACGGGCAACTCACGCTGGAGGGGGCCTCGGCGGACCTTGCACGCGACCCGCGCGTGCAAGCCGCGTATCTCGGGCAAGCCTGAGGCGTCCTAGCATCCAGCGCTTCAAAGCAGTTAGCGCGCCCCGAGCCGCCGCACAACAAAAAGGCCACCCGCAGGTGGCCTTTCTGCAAAGCTCACAACGCAGGCATCAGCCGCCGCCGAACAACTTGAGCGCCTTCTGCACCGTCTGCCAGACACCCCAAGCCAGCGGAATGCCCACCGCCGCCCAAGCCACCAACGCGAAGCCGCTCAAGCCACCGGCACTGCCAGTCACGCTCACGCCGGCATCCTTGACCGACTTCTCGTGGGCCAGGCGCTTCTCCTCAGCCAGTTCGGTATCCGACATGAACCATTTGTCGGCCACCGGGCGCACCAGCAGGTTGGCGATGAAGCCCACCACCAGCATCCCCGCCAAGGTAAAGAAGATCGGCGAGTAGATCTGGTCGAACGGCACGCCGGCCTCCTTGCGCACATCGTGCATGTAGTTCACCACCACCGGGCCCAAGATGCCGGCCGTCGACCACGCCGTGAGCAAGCGCCCGTGGATGGCGCCGACAAACTGGGTGCCGAACATGTCCGCCAGATACGCCGGGATGGTGGCAAAGCCGCCGCCGTACATCGAGGCGATGACGCAGAACGCGCCCACCAACAGCGCCAGCGACTTCCAGTCCGCGCCAAAGGACGCCGCAACATACAGCGCCGCGCCAAGCACGAAGAAGATGAAGTAGGTCTGCTTGCGGCCAAGCTTGTCCGACGACGAGGCCCAGGCGATGCGGCCGAAGATGTTGAACAGCGAGATCAGCCCGACAAAACCGGCGCCCACCGCAGCGGCAAGGTCGGTGAGGCCCTTGTCAGCCTTGATCTCGGCAAAACCAATCTCGGGCTTGCCGATCAGCGCCCCGCCGAAGGTCTCTTGCAGCATGGGTGCCGCCGCGCCGATGATGCCGATGCCGGCCGACACGTTCATGCAGAGGATGACCCACAGCAGCCAGAACTGCGGCGTCTTGTGCGCATTCTTGAGGTGGACGTGGCGGGTGGCGATCATGGTGTTGGCCGCAGCATTGGCCGGCGGCGTCCACCCCTCGGGCTTCCAGCCGGTCGGCGGCACGCGGTAGCCAAAGGCGCCGCAAAGCATGAACACCGAGTAGACCAGCGCCAGCACGACGAAGGTCTGCCAGACGCCGGGATCGGTCGGCGTGGCAAAGTTCTTCATCAGGAGCGTCGCGAGCGGCGAGCCGATCATGGCACCGCCGCCAAAGCCCATGATGGCCATGCCGGTGGCCATGCCGCGCCGGTCGGGGAACCACTTGATGAGCGTGGACACAGGCGAGATGTAGCCAAGCCCCAGCCCGATCCCGCCAATCACACCGGAGCCCAGCCACATCAGCCAGAGCTGGTGAATGTGGACGCCGTAGGCGGAGATGAGCATGCCGCCGCACCAGCAGACCGCCGAGACCAGACCGGCCTTGCGCGGGCCGGCGCGTTCCAGCCAGCCGCCCCACACCGCCGCAGCGATGCCGAGCAGCACAAAGAAGAGCGTGTACATCCAGCCAAGGTCGAACTGCGACCAGTTGCAGTCGGTGGCAGTGAGGGCGCGCAAGGTGCCGGCCCACTTGTCGGCAAAGGTGGTGGCACCGGCGGCACACTCGGCGAGCGGCTGGCCGTCCTCACCGACGAGCGCCTTGCCCAGCGGCTTCCAGAACACCGAGAAGCCGTAGGCCATGCCAATACACAGGTGGATGGCCAGTGCCGCGGGCGGAACCAGCCAGCGATTGAAGCCGGGACCGGCGATGGTCCGTTCCTTGTCGAGAAAACCCGTCACGTCGTCTCCCCCTCTGATTTCAAGTTCTAAGACTTGTGTGTGCGAACCCGAGGATTGTAGGGCTTGCGCGACCTGCTGGATGCCCCGCCGTAAGCTGAGCGCGGTGCGTACCAAACAAAACAGCCACCCGAAGGTGGCTGTTTTGAGTGCTGCGGT
>RFSW01000079.1 GCA_009923755.1 Betaproteobacteria bacterium
CATCCACACCGTGCATCTCGCGGAAAAGCCGATGCGCCTGGTCGGCGACAGCGGCGAATACACCTGCGACGCGCTGATCATCGCCACCGGGGCCAGCGCCAAGTATCTGGGCCTGCCGAGCGAGCAGGCCTTCAGCGGGCGCGGCGTGTCGGCCTGCGCCACCTGCGACGGCTTCTTCTACAAGAACCAGCCGGTTGCAGTGATCGGCGGCGGCAACACCGCGGTGGAAGAGGCGCTGTACCTGGCCAACATCGCCAGCAAGGTGACGCTGGTGCACCGCCGCGACAAGTTCAAGGCCGAGGCGATCATGATCGACAAACTGATGAGCCGCGTGGCCGGGGGCAAGATCGAGCTCGCGCTCGACAGCACGCTCGACGAGGTGCTCGGTGACGACAGCGGCGTGACCGGCATGCGCATCCGCTCGGTCAAGGATGGCGCGACCCGCGACGTCGCCCTGCAGGGGGTGTTCATCGCCATCGGCCACCAGCCCAACACGCAGATCTTCGAGGGTCAGTTGGATATGGAGGGCGGCTACATCGTCACCCGCGGCGGGCGCGACGGCAATGCCACCGCCACCAGCATCGCGGGGGTGTTCGCGGCGGGCGATGTGCAGGACCACATCTACCGCCAGGCGGTGACCAGCGCCGGCACCGGCTGCATGGCCGCGCTGGACGCCGAGCGCTACCTGGATGCGCTGGGCGGCTGAGGCCGCACCTGAGCGCGGCGGCGTTGCCAGAGACACGCGGAGCAAGGGACAGCAGACGTGGCCAAACCGCCTGCCGACAACGCCTTTGCGCGGGCCCTGCAAGGCGTCAAGCGCAGCATCGAGGACCAGACTCGCGAGCGCGAAGACGCGGCACGGCGCGCGGCGGCTGCCGCGCGCGCCCGCAGCGCCGGCCGCGACCTGTTCCGCAAGGCGGTGGCGGATGTCACGCCGCTGCCGCCCAGCGACCGCGTCGAGCCGCCGCGCCCCGAAGTGCCGGCGTGGCCGGCACAGCGCGTCGCCGACGAGCAGCAGGTGCTGGCGGAAAGCCTGTCCGATTACGAACCAGAGGACCTCGAGACCGGCGAGGAGCTGCTGTTCTCGCGGCCGGGCGTGACCGCCGCCGCGCTGCGCAAGTTACGCAGGGGCCATTGGGTGATCCAGGCGCAACTCGACCTGCACGGACTCACGCGTGAAGACGCTCGCGTCGAGCTGGCGGCCTTCTTGCTGCGCTGCCGGCAGGCGGGCTTTCGCTGCGTGCGCATCATCCACGGCAAAGGTCTGCGCTCGCCCAACAAGGAGCCGGTGCTCAAGGGCAAGGTGCGCAGTTGGCTGATCCAACGCGACGAGGTGCTGGCGTTCTGCCAGGCGCCGAACGTGGAGGGCGGCGGTGGCGCGGCGCTGGTGCTGCTCAAGTCGTCGGCAGACGTTGTCTGAACCGCTGCGGACTGCTCCCGGACTGTCACCCGCCTTGCTCCGCGACGCGACCTGACGTAGCCGGGCCCGCAGCGCGCCTAACCCCCGCCGACCGCCCCCACGATCTCCAGCCGATCGCCATCTTCTAGCGGCTGCTCGGCCCAGCGGCTGCGCGGCACGATGGCGCCGTTGCGCTCGACGGCGATACGCTTGCCGGCGAGCGCGAGTGCGTCTACCAGGGTAGCTACGGTGGCGTCGGGGCCACACTGGCGCGAAACACCGTTGACAGAGATGTGGATCATGAGACGGTTTAGAATGCGAGCAGCGCGGGTGTAGTTCAATGGTAGAACTTCTGCTTCCCAAGCAGATAGCGTGGGTTCGATTCCCATCACCCGCTCCAGCGCACAAAACACAGCGCCATTGCGGTGGCGTAGGCACAGTAGGTGAGCGCGTAGAGCGCCCCCACCTCGCTGAGCCCGGCGGTCGGCACCAGCCACACCAGCGCGGCGAACAGCGGCAGCGAGGCGAACTCGGTGAACACCACCGCCAGCGTGCGTCGCGAGGCCATGAGGCCGAACAGGAAGATCCAGGAGAAGGCGCGCACCGCCTCGCCGAACAGGAAGCCCGCCGCGATCAGCGGCGATACAGCGAAACCCGCGTCGAACATGAGCGTGGCGAGCGACACCTGCCACCACCACACCGCCAGCAGACACAGCCAAGCCGGCAGCGCCACCTTGAGGCCGTCGCGCAGCAAGGTGGCCAAGGCCGGGGGCCGGCCGGCGCGCGACCAGCGCGGCAGTAGCCACAGCGCCATGAGCCCGGCGGCGACGCTGCCGACCCACGCGCCCATGCGCCACAGCCCCTGCATCGCCGCCACCGCCTCCCAACCGTGCTGCGCCGCCACGCTGCTGCGTGCCAGCATCTGCCCGACCGGGGTGAGCAGGCCGATGGCCACCCCCATCCAGAGAAAGCGCGACAACTCGGCGCGGTGCGCGCGCGACCAGTGCCGCCAGTCGGGCGACACCACGTGCGGCCGCACGCCAAGCCAGACCAGCGCCAGCAACGCCGCCACCAGCAGCGCACGGCTCGCGGCGAGCCACAGCGGCAGTTCGCCAGCGGGTGCCAGCACGCCCGCCAGCAGGCTGGCGGCGGTGAGCGCGAGCGTGACGGTGAACACGGTGGCCAGGTGGCCGCGCGCCGTCCACAGCGCGCTGAGCTGCATCTGGCCGATGCCGAGCCAGGCGCCGGCCAAAGTGACGGCCACCAGCAGCGCCGGGTCGGCCAGCGCGTCGAGCTGACCGACCAGCGGCACCAATAGCAGCGCGACTGCGCCGGTGGCCGCTGCACTGCCAGACGGGCCACGCAAAAGCCCGTCGGCGACACCCGATGCCACACCGAGCAGCGCCACCGGCAAGGTCGCCACCAGCCCCATGAGCACCGAGAGCCAGAGCCAGCGCATCTGCAAGGCGTGGTTGCCGGCCGAAGAGGCCAGCACCACCAGGCCCTGCGTGAGGCCGGCCCCGACCACGCCGGCCACCAGTTCTCCGAGCGACTGCAACTGCGACCACTGCGCCATGGCCACCGCCCCGAGCCGCACGGTGAGCAGCTTGTCGAGGGCGGCGACACCGGCCAGCCCGGCGAGCGTGACGGCGAGCGACCAGACAACAGTGCGGCGGGTGCTACGGGCTGCGGCGCGGGCGTTCATCGGCTGCACGTTACACTCCGCCCCAGCAATGCGCCGCCGGATGTCCTGGCCGGCAGAGCCACCCCTCACCCGCACACACCACCCTCACACCCGTGCCCGCCACCCTCCTCAACCCGTGGATCGCCATCGCCGCCGGCGCCGTGCTGGGCGCGTGGGGGCGTTACGGGCTGAGCCTTTGGCTGAACGGCCGGCACGGGTGGCTGCCGATGGGCACGCTGGCCGCCAACCTGCTCGGGGGGCTGGCCATCGGGCTGCTGCTCGGGCTGATCGAGCGCGGTGCGCTGGACCCGACCTGGCGCCCGTTCGCCGTGACGGGTCTGCTGGGTGCGCTGACCACCTTCAGCACCTTCTCGGCCGAGGTGGTGGCGCTGATCACCGGTGGCGCGCTGCTGCAGGGCATGCTGCTCGCCGCCGTACACCTAGCGGGCTCGCTGCTGCTGACCGGAGTCGGCCTCTGGCTGGCGCGGCTGTGACCGCGACCGGGCGGCCCCCGTCGGGTGTCCTTTTCGAAGCGACCTTTGAGCGTAGCGAAGGGGAGCGAGAACAAGTAACACCTGAGGTAGTGGGCCGCCGGGGAGACTCTCGGCAGGCGGGCCTTCCATCGGGACGCTCTTCTCGCTCCTGCTCGCTACGCTCGAAAGTCGCAGCGAAGAGCCTGCCCGATGCGCCCCGCTGGAGACGGTCAGCGCAGCACCAACAACCTCAGCCGGGTGGCCCCCGTCCGGTGGTCTTTCCGAAGCGACCTAGCAAAGCTCAGGGAGCGAGGAAAGTCACCACCGGAGGTAGTGGGCCGCCCAACCAAGTACCCGAGGTAGCGGGCCGCCCCGCCAGCAAACACCATGCCGCTTGACGCCCTGACCTGGGCCGACCAGGGCACCCTGCTGCTGGCGGCGTTGGTAGCCAACTGGTTCTCGGCGCTGGCCGGCGGCGGCGCCGGGCTGCTGCAATTCCCGGTGCTGATCTTTCTCGGCCTGCCCTTCGCGCTGGCGCTGGCCACGCACAAGATCGCCACCGTGGCATTGGGACTCGGCTCGACCCTGCGCCACCTGCAAGGCGAGAGCCTCGAGCGCAATCTTTCTATCGTCCTGCTGCTGGCCGGCGTGCCCGGCGTGGTGCTCGGTGCGCGCTACATCCTCGATGTGCCCGGCGACATCGCGCAGCAGGCGCTGGGCGTACTCACCATCGGCATGGGGCTGTACAGCGTGGCCAAGCCGCAACTGGGCCTCACCGCCGAGCCGCGCAACCGCGAGGGACTGCCGCTGGCCATCGGCGCGGCCGGCATCTTCCTCATCGGCATCCTCAACGGCTCGCTCTCCAGCGGCTCCGGGCTGGTGCTCACGCTGTGGCAGGTCAAGTGGTTCGGGCTGGACTACAAACGCGCCACCGCGCACACGCTGGCGCTGTGCGGGCTGGTGTGGAACGGTACCGGGGCATTTGTTTTGGGCGTGATCGGCGAGGTGGCGTGGGCGTGGATCCCGGCGCTGCTGGTCGGCGCGTTCGTCGGCGGCTACCTGGGCAGCCACTACGCCATCGGCAAGAGCAACGCCTGGGTCAAGCGCGTGTTCGAGGTGGTGACGCTGGCGGTGGGGGTGAAACTGCTCACATGAATCTCATCTTCGACTTTGACGGCACCCTCATCGACTCCGCGCCGTCAATCCTGGCCGGCTTCGCCGCCGTGGTGGAGCGGCACGGCATCAGCCCGCGGGTGCCGCTGGACAGCCGCCTGATCGGCCCACCGCTTTTGCCAACGCTGCAACGCATCAGCGGTGTCGACGATCAGACCGCGCTGCAGGACATGGCCGCCACCTTCAAGGCCTGGTACGACACCGAGGGCTACCGACTCACCGCGGTGTACCCCGGCATCGACGCCGTGCTGCACGATCTGGCGGCGCGTGCGCGCTTGTACATCGTCACCAATAAACGCATCCACCCGACTCGGCAGATCCTCGGCCACTTGGGCTGGGTACCGCTATTCGCCGGCGTCTACGCGCAGGATGCCTTTGACCCGCCGCTGGCGTCCAAGGCTGCGGTGATCGGCCAGGTGCTGTCGATGCACGGCATCGACCCGGCCGGCGCGCTGTATATCGGTGACCGTGCGGAGGACGGCGAGGCCGCGACTGCCAATGGGCTGCGATTCGCGTGGGCGACTTGGGGCTACGGCACCGACCTCGATCTGAGCGGGTTCATACGGCCGGTGACGCTGGAGACGCCTCGAATACTGGCAAGCCTGCACGACGTCCCCTAGGCGGCCTATGTCCGCTGGTTTCTCCGACGCGACCTTTGAGCGAAGCGAAGGAGAGCGAGGGGCGACACCATCGGAGGTAGTAGGCCGCCTGCCACCGGTTTTACGGTATCTCAGTCGATGCGCAGCGGCGGCAGCGCCTTGACCACGTCGTCGATGGCCTTGACCTGCGTGAGAAAGGCCTCCAGCTGCGCAAGCGGCAGCGCGCTGGGGCCATCGCACAGGGCCTTGGACGGGTCCGGGTGCGCCTCGAGAAACAGCCCGGCCAGCCCGACCGCCATGCCGGCACGAGCCAAGTCGACCACCTGCTGCCGCCGCCCGCCCGATGCCGCGCCACCCGGGTCGCGCTGCTGCAGCGCGTGCGTCACATCGAAGGTCACCGGCAGGTCATCGCAGGTGCGCTTCATCACGCCAAACCCCAGCATGTCCACCACCAGGTTGTCGTAACCGAAGTTGCTGCCGCGCTCGCACAGCAGCAGCTGGCTGTTGCCGGCCTCGCGGAACTTGTCGACGATGTTCCTCATCTGCGAGGGGCTGAGGAACTGCGGCTTCTTGATGTGGATGGGCTTGCCGGTCTTGGCCAGCGCCACCACCAGGTCGGTCTGCCGCGCCAGGAACGCCGGTAGCTGCAGCACATCGGCCACGGTCGCCACCGGCCCGGCCTGCCACGGCTCGTGCACATCGGTGATCACCGGCACGCCGAATTCCTGCTTCACCGCATACAGCACCTCCATGCCCTCCTCCAGGCCGGGCCGCGATAGGAGTGGATGGACGAGCGGTTGGCCTTGTCGAAGCTGGCCTTGAACACGTAGGGGATGCCGAGCTTGCCGCACACCCGTACGTACTCGGCGCAGGCGGCAAAAGCCAGTTCGCGGCTCTCCAGCACGTTGATGCCGCCGAGCAGCACGAACGGGCGCTGGTTGCCGGCGATGATGCCAGGGGCGAGGGTGACGTCGGTCATCGGGAATGAGGCCTTAAAGCGAGTGGGTTGCAAGTCAGGTGGCAAGGTTACCGGAGCGGAGTCCTTACCAGCCAAACCCGACCCTCAAGCCACCTTGTGCTGCAGCAGGTTGTGCCAGGCCAGCAGGCCCACTGGCTTATCGTCCTCGACGCACACCAGCCGCCCCACCCGCCGCTCCTCCAACACCGCCAGCGCCTCGCTGGCCAGTCTGTCGGCGCTGATGGTCATCGGGTTTCGAGTGACGAAGTCACCGACCGGGCGCTGCAGCAGCGCGTCGAACTGCCCGCCAGAGCCGGTGATGAGCCGGCGCAAGTCGCTCTCGGTGAACAGCCCGTCCAGCGAGCCGTCGCGCAGAACGAGCAGCGCACCCATGCGGCCGGTGGCCATCTCCGGTATCGCATCCAGCAGGCGAGTTTCGGGCGAGCAGTGCGGCACCTCGTCGATGCCCTGCATCACATCACGCACGCGCAGGTAGTACTGCCGGCCCAGCTGGCCGAGCGGGTGAGTGCGGGCAAAGTCCTCGGTGGTAAAACCCCGGCCGGCCAGCGCCGCCATGGCCAGCGCGTCGCCGAGCGCAAGCTGCACGGTGGTGGAACTGGTCGGCGCCACGCCAAGCGGGCAGGCCTCATGCGTAACCCCGCTGTCGAGATGAATGTGGGCCAACTCGGCCACGCGGCTGCCAGGCTTGCCGGTCATGGCGACGATGCGCGCGCCGAAGCGCCGGGCAAAGGCGGCGATGTTGACCACCTCGTCCGACTCGCCGCTGTTGGAGATCACTAGGACGATGTCGCTGGCGGTGATCATGCCGAGGTCGCCGTGGCCGGCCTCGGCGGCGTGCACGAAGAACGCCGGCGTGCCGGTGCTGGCCAGAGTGGCCGCAATCTTGCGGCCCACATGGCCGCTCTTGCCCACACCCGAGACCACTACACGGCCGCGGCACCCGAGCACCGCCTGCACCGCCGCCAAAAAGTCCACGCCGAGCCCGGCGGCGGTGCGTTGCAACGCCGCGGCCTCCTCAGCCAGCACACGGCGACCAATCGCAAGCGGGTCGTCCAAGGTCCAGTCGCTCACAGCGCGGGCGCATTTCTAACAAGGGACAGCGAGCACCGCGCTGAGCGGATTTGCGCGGCCGTGCGGTCGCTAGAGCGCCGTCGAATCAAAGGTAAATGACAAGAGCCACTTTTCCAGAAACACATTGTGCGCGGATGGAATGAGGGAAGTGAAGAGTGTAGCGCCCGAAAAGCGGCGCCGGGCTTTGGAACCACCGCCCCACAAATCCCTCGAAAGAGAGTGACGTCTGTCACAGCGAGGTGCGGTAATTTCCGCGAACATGACTTCGTTTATTGAGATCTTCCAACGGTCTGCCGGGCCGGATGAGGTGCGCGCCGACCGATCACGCGGCGTTTGTGCCACACAACGAGACGACTATGGCAACGCTTACGCTTTCACAAGAACTCTTCGATGCCGACTTCGCAGGTCTTATCGCGCCCAGCGAGGCCATATCCAACGCTCGCCTGGTCTTTATCGAAGCCGGAGACCTCCTTTCGTTCGATGACCCGATCACTGCCCCGACAAGCATCAGCAGCACCCGAACGCAGTGGACCAATCCAGAGTTCGCAGGATTTTCTGGAACCTACCGATTTACCGGCAGCCTGACCGAGACGGTGGGCAGTGACGGTGTTCGAGCGCGAACTTGGAGCGTCACCGGCCTTGTCGTCGACGGCCTCGTAGTAGGGGGGACCACAGGGCGCTTCACCGCCACGGTAACTTCAACAGTGACGGCAACGTCTGGCTCGGCAAGCACAACCAAGGGGGTGTTTGTTGGTGCAGACGGCACCGGGTTCGAGGCGACGGGCACCATAAGCAGCAGCGCCACGCTTACCAGTTCTTCTTATACGGAAGAGTACACCGGCCTAACTTTGAGCAGCGGCAACACCTCGATAAAGCTCACGGGAAAGATCGCGTTCGACAGCACGGGAGCAGCGTCGGGGACGATCTCCGCAATTGAGGCTCGAATTGCTGGAAAGACCATCTCGGCCACCGGGCTTGCACTCTCCGCTGATGCGATCATCGAGCTTGATTTAAGCGCCGGTTTTGCCGGAATCGCTGAGAGCTTTCTCGGCGGCAATGACAACATCACGCTCAGCGCGACCTCTCCGGTGTCCGGACCGGTCGAGGCCTTTGGAGGCAACGACACCATCACCGGCTCCACCAGCGATGACATCATCGACGGCGGCGCCGGCAACGACTCCATCAACGCCGGCACGGGCGA
>RFSW01000080.1 GCA_009923755.1 Betaproteobacteria bacterium
GCGTCGCGTGAGGGCATCGACGCCATAAGGCATCACAAAGCCGGCGCGCTCCAAGCCGCCAAGCTCCGGCGCTGCGGTCTCCGGCTCGGCGCTCAGCGTGTTGCCCAGCGCAGCAGCGAGCGCAGCGGTATCGAGACCGAGGTCGCGCCGTACGTCCTCGATGGTCTCCTGCTCAAAGCCCTTGAGACCGAGGAGGTTGCCGAGCACCCGCAGCACCTTCCAAGCCGGGCGCGCCTCGCCAGCCGGCGGAACGACGCCGACAAACGCCTGCAGGCGGCCTTCGCAATTCACCCGGCTGCCAGCGGTCTCGGTCCACGGCGCCACCGGCAGCAAGACGTCAGCGTAGTCGGCCGCCCCATCCATGTGGGTGGCCAGGCAGACCACCGTCTCGGCGGCGTTGAGGGCACGCAGGGCGGCAGTGCCATCGGCACAGTCGTGGCCCGGCTCGACGTTGAGCAGCACGTAGGCCTGCAGGGGTTTGGCCAGCATGCTCTGAGCATTCCTGCCTCGCGCGCCGGGCAACACGCCCGCGGCAGCGAGGCCGACCGCGTTGGAGCCGTCCACCGTACTGCCAAGAACGGCACCGCTGGCTTCGCAGATGCGTTGCGCCAGCCAGCGCAGACGGCTGGCGCGCGGATGGTTAAGCGCCTCGTGACCGAGCCAGAGCGCGCGCGGTGCGTCCTGGCAGAGCGCAGCAGCCAGAGCCGCATAGTCGCCCGTGGCGCTATGGCCGGCGCGGATCGCCTCGACGGCAGCCAATACGCCTTCGAGCGCCGACTCCCACTGCGACGGCGGCAGCGCGAACTGACCTGCGACTCTGCACAGGAGGTCTTCGCGCCAGGCCCCGAGGGTGAACACGGCGCCCCCGTGACCAGCGGCGAAGCGCACACGATGCGCCAACAAGGGATGGTCTTTGCGCAGATTGCTGCCGACCACCAGCAGACCTTTGAGCGTCTGCACATCAGCGATAGGCAGCCCGAGCCAGGGCGCGCCCGTGGCCACCGCGTCGCCGGCAAAGTCACTCTGGCGCAGACGATGGTCGATGTTGGCGCTCTTCAGGCCTTTGGCCAAACGTGCGGCGAGGTGGCCTTCTTCGAGGGTGGCATTCGGGCTGACCAGCCAACCGGTCGCACTGCCGGCCGCTTGCAGGCCGTCCACAGCCCGCGCCAAAGCCTGCTCCCAGCTGGCTTTCACCCAGCCCGAGCCCTCACGCACCATAGGGTGAAGCAAGCGATCTTCGCTGTCGAGGCTCTCGTAGCTGAAACGGTCGCGGTCGGACAGCCAGCACTCGTTGATCGCTTCGTTTTCCAGCGGCGTGACACGCATCACGCGATCCTGCTTGACCTGCACGGTGACGTGGCTGCCGAGCGAGTCGTGCGGTGCCACCGACTTGCGCTTGCTCAGCTCCCAGGTGCGGGCGGCGTAGCGGAACGGCTTGGAGGTGAGTGCACCGACCGGGCAGACATCGATCATGTTGCCGGAGAGTTCGCTGTCGACGGTGCGCTCGATGAACGGCATGATCTCCGAGTGCTCGCCACGGTGGGCCATGCCCAACTCCATCTTGCCGGCGATCTCCTCGCCGAAACGCACACAACGCGTGCAATGGATGCAGCGCGTCATGTCGGTGGAGATGAGCGGACCGAGATTCTTGTTGAGCACCACCCGCTTGGGCTCCGCGTAGCGGGACGCCGTGCTACCGTAGCCGACCGCGAGGTCTTGCAGCTGGCACTCGCCGCCCTGGTCGCAGATCGGGCAGTCGAGCGGGTGGTTGATGAGCAGGAACTCCATCACCCCCTTTTGCGCGCGCACCGCCGCGGGGCTCTTGGTAAACACTTTCATGCCTTGCGTCACCGGGCTGGCGCAAGCCGGCAGGGGCTTGGGCGCCTTCTCCACCTCAACTAGACACATCCGGCAGTTGGCAGCGATGGACAGCTTGCGGTGGTAGCAAAAGTGCGGGATGTAGACACCGGCCTTGTTGGCAGCGTCCATGATGGTCGAGTTGACCGGCACCTCGATCGGCTGACCGTCGAGCTCGATCTGCACGGTGCTGACTTGCACCGCGCGGTCTTGAACCGTACTCATGCGCGATCCCCGACCCGTTGTGCAGCAAGACGCCGGGCGTCGCCGCCACCGTGAGCGCCCGTGGTGCCCGGCAGGCAACTGCCGGTGCGGATGTGATACTCGAACTCGTCGCGGAAGTGCTTGATGAAGCTGCGCACCGGCATCGCCGCCGCGTCGCCGAGCGCACAGATGGTGCGCCCCATGATGTTCTGAGCGACGTCGTCGAGCACGTCGATGTCCTCGGCCCGGCCTTGGCCGTTCTCGATGCGCAACAACATTTTGTAGAGCCAGCCAGTGCCCTCACGACAGGGTGTGCACTGGCCACACGACTCGTGGGTGTAGAAGTAGGAGAGCCGCAGCAGCGATTCGACCATACAGCGGGTGTCGTCGATCACGATGACTGCGCCCGAGCCGAGCATGGAGCCGGCTTTGGAGATGGAGTCATAGTCCATCGTGCAGTCCATCATGATGGCCGCCGGCAGGACCGGCGCCGACGAACCGCCCGGAATCACCGCTTTGAGCGTACGCCCCTTGCGTACACCGCCGGCGAGCTCGAGCAGCTTGGCAAAGGGGGTGCCCATCGGCACCTCATAGTTGCCCGGCAACTCGACGTCGCCGCTCACTGAGTAGATCTTGGTGCCGCCGTTGTTCGGCTTGCCCACCTCGAGGTAGGCGCGTCCACCGTTGCGGATGATCCACGGCACGGCTGCAAAGGTCTCGGTGTTGTTGATGGTGGTCGGCTTGCCATAGAGACCGAAACTGGCCGGGAACGGCGGCTTGAAGCGCGGCTGGCCCTTCTTGCCCTCCAGGCTCTCGAGCAGGGCTGTCTCCTCGCCGCAGATGTAAGCGCCGAAGCCATGCGAGGCATGCAACTGGAAGCAGAAGTCGCTGCCGAGGATGCGGTCGCCCAGATAACCGGCGGCGCGCGCCTCCTCGAGCGCCGCTTCGAAGCGCTCGTAGGTCTGGAAGATCTCACCGTGGATGTAGTTGTAGCCGACCGTGATGCCCATGGCGTAGGCAGCGATCGCCATGCCCTCGATGACCATGTGCGGGTTGAACTCGAGGATGTCGCGGTCTTTGCAGGTGCCTGGCTCACCCTCATCCGAGTTGCAGGCGAGGTACTTCTGCACCGGGCTCTGGCGGGGCATGAAGCTCCACTTGAGACCCGTCGGGAAGCCCGCGCCGCCACGTCCGCGCAGGGCAGACTCCTTGACCTGGGCGATCACCTCGTCCTGCGTCATGCCGGGGCCGCCGTCCTTGCCGAGGATCTTGCGCAGGGCCTGATAACCCCCGCGTGCCTCGTAGTCCTTGAGATGCCAATTGCGGCCGTCGAGTCCGGCGTAGATCTGCGGTTCGATGTGGCGACCGTGGAAGCAGCTCTCGCGCCCAGTGGCTTGGAAACGGCTCAAAACCTCGCTGGCACTCATGCCCCGCCCTCCACCGTCAAGGCCGCAGCCTCACGCAATCCGTCGATCATCTGGTCGAGCCTTTCGTTGCTCATGAAGCTGCACATGGTCCGGTCATTGACCAACAGCACCGGCGCATCCGCGCAGGCGCCCAGACACTCGCTCGGCTGCACCGTGAACAAGCCGTCGGCGGTGGTACCGCCGGCCGCCACACCAAGCCGGCCGCACAGGTGCTCGAGCGCATCCTGACCGTCGCGCAACTTGCACGGCAGGTTGGTGCAGACGTTGAACTTGAAGCGCCCGACCGGCTGCTGGTTGAACATGTTGTAGAAGGTGGTGACCTCGTACACCGCGATCGGCGGGATGCCGAGATATTCGGCGACCAGCTGTTCATTCTCGCGGCTGACCCAGCCTTGCTCGTCCTGGATGATGGCCAGACAGGCGATCACCGCCGAGCGGCGCTGATCGTCCGGATACTTCGCGACCTCGCGGTCGAAGCGCGCGCGGGTGGCGTCGGACAGCACGGCAGTCACCGGTCGATCTCCCCAAACACGATGTCCTGCGTGCCGATGATGGCGACCACGTCAGCGATCATGTGCCCGCGCGCCATCTCGTCGAGCGCGGCCAGATGGGGGTAACCAGGCGCGCGGATCTTGAGCCGGTAGGGCTTGTTGGCGCCGTCGGCAAGCAGGTAGATGCCGAACTCGCCCTTCGGGTGCTCCACCGCAGCGTAGGCTTCGCCAGCTGGCACGTGCATGCCCTCGGTGAACAGCTTGAAGTGGTGGATCAGCTCTTCCATATTGGACTTCATGGCTTCGCGATGCGGCGGCGCCACCTTGTGGTCGCCGACGATCACCGGGCCCGGGTTGACCCGCAGCCAATCGACGCACTGCCGGATGATGCGGCTGGACTGACGCATCTCCTCGATGCGCACCAGATAGCGGTCGTAGCAGTCGCCGTTGACACCCACAGGCACATCGAAGTCGAGCCGGTCGTACACCTCGTAGGGCTGCTTTTTGCGCAGGTCCCACGCCACCCCCGAGCCACGCAGCATCGGACCGGTAAAGCCGAGCGCCACAGCGCGGTCGGGGTCGACCACGCCGATGCCGACCGTACGTTGCTTCCAGATGCGGTTGTCGGTGAGCAGCGTCTCGTAGTCGTCGACACACGCGGGGAAGCGCGTGGCGAAGTCCTCGATGAAGTCGAGCAGCGACCCCTGCCGGTTGGCGTTCATCTTGCGCACGTCGGCGGCGCCATGCCACTTCGACGGCGTGTACTGCGGCATGCTCGCCGGCAGGTCGCGGTAGACACCGCCCGGACGATAGTAGGCCGCGTGCAGGCGCGCCCCGGAGACCGCTTCGTAGCAGTCCATCAGGTCCTCGCGCTCCCGGAAGGCGTAGAGGAACATGGTCATGGCGCCCACGTCGAGCGCATGCGCGCCGATCCACAGCAGGTGGTTCAGCACCCGCGTGATCTCGTCGAACATCACACGGATGTACTGCGCCCGCTCCGGCACTTCGACCCCGAGCAGCTTCTCGATGGCCATCACGTAAGCGTGCTCATTGCACATCATCGAGACGTAATCGAGGCGGTCCATGTAAGGCACAGACTGGATAAAGGTGCGCGTCTCGGCAAGCTTCTCAGTGGCGCGATGCAGCAGACCGATGTGCGGGTCGGCACGCACAATGACCTCGCCGTCCAGCTCGAGCACCAGCCGCAGCACGCCGTGTGCGGCCGGATGCTGCGGGCCGAAGTTCATGGTGTAGTTGCGTAATTCAGCCATATCAGCGTCCTACCCCCAGATGCTCGGTGCCGTAACCTTCCTCGCGAAGGATGCGTGGCACCACCTCGCGTGGTTCGATGCTGACCGGCTGATAGACCACACGGCGCTTCTCCGGGTCGTACCGCATCTCGACGTGCCCACTGACCGGAAAATCCTTGCGGAACGGATGCCCGACAAAGCCGTAATCGGTGAGGATGCGTCGCAGATCGGGATGGCCTTCAAACAGGATGCCGTAAAGGTCGAAGGCTTCGCGCTCGTACCAGTTCGCGGCCGGCCACACCTCGCTGGCGGTGGCAATGGCGGGCACATCGTCGTCGGGCACCTCAACATGCACGCGCAGGCGCTGGTTGCGGCGCACCGACAGCAGGTGGCTTACCACGCCGAAGCGCCGCGCACTGCGACGGGGACGCGGCCAAGCCGAGTAATCGACACCAGCGAGGTCGGTCAGCTGGTCGAAGCCCAAGGCGGCGTGGTCGCGCAATACGCGCAAGCTGCCCTGCAGGCCCTCGGGTGCGAGATGGATGCAGGCCATATCGGCTTGCCAGCCGGTCTCGAGAAGCCGGTCGCCAAGGGCCTCGTTGAGGGCGGCGGCGAACTGCTGGCGGGCGTCGGTCATGGGTGTCTGCTCAGCGGGCGATGGTGGATGTGCGGCGGATCTTGCTTTGCAACTGGAGAATGCCGTACATCAGCGCCTCGGCCGTGGGCGGACACCCCGGCACGTAGATATCGACGGGCACGATGCGGTCGCAGCCGCGCACCACCGAGTAACTGTAGTGGTAGTAGCCGCCGCCATTGGCGCAGGAGCCCATGCTGATCACCCAGCGCGGCTCCGCCATCTGCTCATAGACCTTGCGCAACGCCGGCGCCATCTTGTTGCAGAGCGTGCCCGCCACAATCATCACGTCAGACTGCCGTGGGCTCGGACGAAACACGATGCCAAAGCGGTCGAGGTCATAGCGGGCGGCACCGGCATGCATCATCTCCACCGCGCAGCACGCCAGCCCAAAGGTCATCGGCCACAGCGAGCCGGTGCGCATATAGTTGATCAGGGTATCCGCCGAGGTGGTGACGAAACCCTTCTCCAGAACGCCTTCGATACTCACCGGATCACTCCCATTCCAACGCACCCTTTTTCCATTCGTAGATGAATCCGACAACAAGGATGCCGAGGAAAACTGACATTGCGATGAAACCGAACAGGCCGAGGTCGTCAAACACCACCGCCCACGGCACAAGGAAGGCGATTTCGAGGTCGAACAAGATGAACAGGATGGCGACGAGGTAGTAGCGCACGTCGAATTTCATGCGCGCATCTTCAAACGCCTCGAAGCCACATTCGTAGGGCGCGAGTTTTTCGGCGCTGGGGCGATCGGGCCCGATGAGGCGCCCGAGGAAAATCGGACCCACCCCGACCAAAAGGCCGACCGCGAGGAATAGCAGTACAGGAAAGTATTGCTCGAGCATGGGAAGCTTTTAAGCCGGCTGGTTGGATTTTAGATGGCTTATATCTTACTTCAAGCAAGCTCTTGGTGCCGTCGGCGAGACTCGAACTCGCACAGCTTTCGCCACTACCCCCTCAAGATAGCGTGTCTACCAATTTCACCACGACGGCAGCGTGTCTGCCGGGACCGCCGGCAGCCCCGGAGGACTACTGAGGAACGTCACCCACCTTGGCCGGCGCAGGGGCCACTGCCCCGGCATCTGCACCCGCCCCGCCATTGGCTGGCGTGGCCGGAACCAACGGCACGGATTCTACGACACCTGCAGAGCGAGCGGTTCGGTTGGACATCCAGGTCAGCGCCAGACTGGTGCAAAAGAACACCGTCGCGGCGATAGCCGTCGCGCGACTCAGAAAGTTGGCTGAACCGGACGCTCCGAACAGACCGGCGGAATTGCCACCACCAAAAGCCGCACCGGCATCTGCGCCCTTGCCCTGCTGCAGCAAGACAAGCCCGATGATGGCAATGACGGCGATAACGTGAATGATCTGGAGAACAGTTTCCATGGGGTATCAAGCTCCGGCGCAACGCTCGGCGGCGTCGCAGATAGCAAAGAAAGAAGACGTGCGCAGCGAGCCGCCGCCCACAAGAACGCCGTCGACATCGCGGGTGTGCATGAATTCGCCCGCATTGTCTGCAGAAACGCTGCCGCCGTACAGCAGCGGCACACTGGCCGCGAGTGCGCCCAGGCGCGAGCGAATGAGCGCGTGCATGGCCTCGGCGTCAGCGGGAGATGCGGCCACGCCGGTTCCGATGGCCCAGATCGGCTCGTAGGCCAGCATCAGCCCCTGTGTCTGCCCCTTGAGACCGACCAGCAGGGCATCGACCTGGGCCGCCACCACCGCCTCGGCGCGCCCGTCGCGACGCTCCACCGCCAACTCGCCGACGCACACCAGCGGCCGGATACCAGCCCCGGTGGCACGCAGCGCTTTGGCAGCAACTTGGACATCGCTCTCGCCAAAGCGCAAACGCCGTTCCGAATGGCCGACGATGACCAAGCTCGCACCGGCTTCCGCCAGCATGCTGGCCGACACCTCGCCGGTATGGGCGCCCTCTTCGTCCCAGCTGACGTCCTGACCACCCCACCGGACGGGTGAGCCGCGCAGCCGCTCCGCGGCCCGGAACAGGTAGGGCGCTGGCGGCGCCACGACGGCGGTGACGCCGGCTCGCGGTCGCTCGCGAACGGCGCCGTCCAGCCAATCGTCGACCGACGGCTGCGCCCTGACCATCTTCCAGTTACCTACGACCCAGCGCATCGATACGAGACCGATACTACGGCCCGGTGATGTGCCGGTCAAACATGGCACCGCCGCCTCAAACAAAAAGCCCCGGCAGCGCCGGGGCCCAAGAGTCACACCTGCCGATCAGCCGAAGCGACCGGTGATGTAGTCCTCGGTCTCTTTCTTGCTTGGACGCAGGAAGATGTTGTCGGTGACGTCGAACTCCACCAGCACGCCCAAGTACATGTAGGCGGTGTAGTCAGACACACGCGCCGCCTGCTGCATGTTGTGCGTCACGATGGCGATGGTGTACTCGTTCTTGAGCTCGTGAATAAGCTCCTCGACCTTAGCCGTCGACAACGGATCAAGCGCCGAGGTGGGCTCGTCAAGCAGCACCACCGAAGGCTTCACCGCCACGCTGCGCGCGATGCACAGGCGCTGCTGTTGACCACCGGACAGCGACAGGCCGCTCTGGCCAAGCTTGTCCTTGACCTCGCCCCAGAGAGCCGCCTTGGTCAGCGCCCACTCCACGCGGTCGTCCATCTCCGACTTGC
>RFSW01000009.1 GCA_009923755.1 Betaproteobacteria bacterium
AGCTTCTCCATCTCACGGGACAGGCGCGCGAGCTCCTCCTGGTGCGTCTTCATCAGCGCCGCCTGTTTCTGAGCCTCGGCCCGCTCGAGGTTCTGGCGCTCCGCGTCCATCTTCTGTTGCAGATCAGTGATCCGGGATTCCTTCTCGGCGGCGGTCATCTGCACTTGCTGGAGTTGCTTCTCGACGGCCTCGCGCCGCGCCTGCTCGGCCGACAGCGTGCGCGAGAGCTGCTCCTTCTGCACCTCGACCGCCCGGAGCTTCTCCATCTCGCGGGCGAGGCGGGCGAGCTCCTCCTGGTGCGTCTTCATCAGCGCCGCCTGCTTCTGCGCCTCGGCCCGTTCCAGGTTCTGCCGCTCCGCATCCATCTGCTGTTGCAGCTCAGCGATCCGGCCTTCCTTCTCGGCCGCACTCATCTGCACCTGTCTCAATGTCTGCTCGGCCGCTGCGCGCCGGGCCTGCTCTTCTGACAGTGACTGTGATAGCTGCACCTTCTGGACTTCGACGGCCCGGAGCGCCTCGAGTTCCGCACGCAGACGCCCAAGCTCGTCCCGATGTGTCTGCATCAGAGCGGCCTGCTTCTGCGCCTCGGCCCGCTCCAGGTTCTGCCGCTCCGCATCCATCTGTTCCATCAGCTTGGCGATCCGCGCCTCCTTCTCGGCAGCGGTCATCTGCACTTCCTGCAAGGCTCGTTCCGCAGCCATCCTGCGGGCTTGCTCCTCGGACACGAGGCTCTCCGTAGTTTGCAGTTTTACACGCGTCGTCTGGTAGTCAGATGCCGTCTGCTGCAGCGTCGCGTTTTGCGTCTCGAGCTCGGAGACCCGCGTGCGCAGTAGCTCCTGAGCCTCGAGCGTCGCTACCGACTTCTGTTGCTGCTCCTGCAGCAACTTCTCGGCCATCAAACGCCGGCTGCGCTCGGCCTCCAAGGTCTCGCGAAGGCTCTTGAGCTCCAGATTGCTGACCTCCAGCTGTTCGATCCGGGCCCGAAGCTCACCGCGCTTTTCCGCCTCGGCCGTCTTGTCGCTGAGTGCTGATTCCAGCTCTGCGCGCTGCTGGCGCTCGGCTTCCAGCATCTGCCGCAGCTCCTTCTGGTCACTGAGCGCCTGGCGGAGCGCTTCGACGTCCTGCACTTCCCGTTGCTGGCGCGTTCGCTCGGACTGTAATTTATCGACGAGCGCGTTCTTCTCCGCTTCGAGAGCCGAAAGTTTGCGCAACAGCGCGTCATTCTCCGCCGAGCCCGACAGATCGCTGCGCGCCTGGGACGCCGCGGCCCCGTCCTCGCGCAGAGAGGCGGCGAGCGAGGCATTCTCCTGCTGCAACGCATCGATCTCGCGACGCAATTCCGACAACGCCGCGTTCTCCGGTTCCGCTGCAGGCGTGCGTGGCATCTGCGCCGGCGACGCCCCGATGCATCCCGACAACTTCTCCTCACCCGCTTCGAAATCGGGTATCGAGAAGGCATACCGGCCGTTATCGAAAATCACGCTGAGATCGGATTTGTCGGCGATCGCACCGAAAAACTCGGGGTCCTGCCCCGTGCGCAGTACCATCGCATTGGCCGTGGCAGGCCGGGTCAGGAACTCTCGTTTGATCCCGTAGCCCGCTTGCAGAGCGACACGATACGTGCGACTGGCCTGAAACAGAGGCTGCTGGAAGTCGATCGCCACGGTCGACTCGCCATTCGTGTTCCGGGCGAGCGTGACGATCATATTGCCGTCGAAGCGGCGGGCCAGCGTGCAGTAGGCAGAGCCGCCGTTCCCCGAAGCAATCCGGTTCACCACCCAGTTGCCGGCAGGCGCGAAACTCTTGTCGGCGGCCGCCGAAACGATAACTGGGCTCGCCGTGACGAGAAATGCAGCGATTACGAAACCTAGAGAATACCTCTTGCGCGACATGTCTGATAAAGCCTCAACTCGACAGAAATGAATGAAATAAAGCGCCGCATTCGAATCATCGGCTATTCCAGAGTACCCGCGTCGCTCAAGATCGTGAAGTGATTCGTTAACAAGTTATTAAAAAACTGCTGTTTTTGTTGCAAAAAATAGAGCCTCATCAATTGGGATGGCCAAAATAGTTAAAAAATGCAATTCACATTTGGCGTGCGCTATAATAATTCCTATGATTATCAAATTGCGAACGCCGTCCGCTGAAATACATCGTTCAAATCCGGTCTACTCAACTCACCCATGCGAGCGGCTTGATTATCGTTTGACATAAAATATTCTTGGAGGACCCATGAAATGGAAGATCGCCATCCACGCCGCGCCCGACTATTCCTCTCGGCCTGCCGGCGGGTTCTCATTGTTAGAATTGCTTCTCGTCGTGGCCGTAGGCGCGGTTCTCATTCTCGCGGGCCTAGGCGCCTATCGCCTTGTGAGCGAGAACAACAACACCAACCAAGCCACACGCTTGCTCGCGACCCTCAAGCAGCAGGTCCAGCAGGCCTATCAGGGCCAGGCCTCCTACGGCACCGGAAACCTTGTCGATGACCTCACGGCCTTGCGGGCGCTGCCCACCGATCTCGGAACGTCCGGGACGGGTAATACCATGGTGGCCAAGGCCATGTTCGGCCCCATCACCATTACGGGAAACAACACCACATTCTCGATCGGTCTCACCAACGTACCGAAAGGAGCCTGCGTGCGGCTCGGTCAACAGTTCACACCGCAGAACGCCAACGATTTCGTCAGTCTTCAGGTCGCGACCCAGAGCTACAATCAAGCCAGCTCCATCACCCAAACCGCGCTCCTCGCCAGCTGCAATAACCAAGCAGCGAGCAACACAATGACCTGGACCTTCCAATAGGGGTGCGTCCGGACGCCGGGTATCGACACAGCGCCCGGTCGCAGCACAGGATTTGCCAGAGCATGACCGCGTTGCGTCCTCCGATGCCGTCCAAGCTACAGGGCAGACGGATCATCCGGAATAATTACTCTTGTCCGTTTCTCACTAAATTCGGGACTTTCGCGCGTTTGGCACGACCATTGCAATGAGACGTTTACTGACTAATAAAGTCCACATTGCCTCGTCGCCGTGTGCCATCTCGTCCAAGGGGGATCCCGTGTCGCTGTTCGGCTCGCTCATTACCGGTGTCTCGGCACTCTCCGCCCAGTCGCAAGCTATGGGCATGGTCGCCAACAACATCGCCAATGTGTCGACCATCGGCTACAAGCGGCGCGAAGCATCCTTCCAGTCGCTTGTCACATCCGATGCGCGCAACGCGCGCTATACGCCTGGATCCGTCCTCGCCCGCGCCATCCAGAAGATCGCGGGCCAGGGCGCCCTGCAGCAAACCAACTCGACCACGGACGTCGCCATCACCGGCGGCGGCTTCTTCGTGGTACAGCGCGCGCCGACCGGGATCCAGGAGACGCTCTATACGCGCTCGGGATCGTTCAGCGAGGACGCCAACGGTTACCTGCGCAATACCGCCGGTTTCTATCTGATGGGCTGGCGCATCGGCGATAACGGCAACCTGCCGGCCGGCCGTGACGACATATCCTCGCTCGAGGCGGTCAACGTCTCTCTCGTGGGCGGCCTGACCAAGGCCTCGACCGCCGCTGCGGTCACCATCAATCTCGATGCAGCCGAACCCATGGTAGCCTTTCCCGTCGCCGCGACGATGCCGGCCGCCTTCAAACGAACGCTCAAGGTCTTCGATACGCTCGGGGCAGGGCAGAACCTGGACTTCCAGTTTCAGCATCACGCGTCACCAACGGCAAGCTCCGCTACGGCGACACCGACACCCCTCGCGCGGTCGACGCTTCTGGCCAGCCTCGCTCACGTCGATAGTGGCGAGACGCTCGTCATCAGCGTCGGAAGCGTCTCGTCGACCTTCACCATCGGTGCCACCACGACCGCGCAGGACCTCATCGATTTCGTCAACGGCGACACGCCGCTGCGGGCGGTGGCCGCGGCCGAGCTCACCACAGCCGGTGAAATCCGCATCATTGCCCGCAACTTCGGCGACGCCGTCGCCGTGACCGCCGGAATCCAGACGGGATCGCAAAGCGCGGCAGCGGCGCTCGGCTTCACGACCATGGCTGCATACAGCGCCTCGACCGGCGCCAGTGGCACAGGGCTCGCCCCTGCCACGCTCTTGACCGCCATTCCCGGCATATCGAACGGCGACCAGGTGACGGTCACCGTAGGCTCCAGCTCCGACACCTTTACGGTCGGCGCCACGACCGACCTCCAGGATTTCATCGACCAGATCAATTCCAACCTCGCCGGCCTTGCGCGGGCAGACCTGACGGCGACAGGCGCGCTGCGCATCCAGGCGCTCGACCTCGCCCACGCGGTGAGCGTCACCGACGCTACAGGCACACCCGCCACCCTCATGGGCTTCACCGCCTCTGCAGCCGCCGCGCCCGCCCCGCCGACGATCTTTCCCGACAACGGTCTCGCGTTGACGCCCAATCCGTTCGGCTGGTGGCAACTCAGCCTCGCCGATCTCGATACGGGCGCCGTCTTACGCAGAGGGTCGCTCAATTTCGCCGACGACGGCACGCTCAACGGAGCTCTCGACATCAACGGCGCGAAGACCATCCTGGTCGACGCCATCAATTGGGCCAACGGCTCGGAGCTGCAGGATATCGCCATCGACATCGCCGGGCTCACCCAGTTTTCCGGGGAGTACAATGTGACGAGCGCCAGTCAGAACGGGGCGGAGCTCGGCCTACGCACCGGCGTCGAAATCGACCGCAACGGCCTGCTGACGGCGCGGTTCTCGAATGGCCAGACGTCTCCGTTGTTCCAGCTGCCGATTGCGACGTTCAGCAGTCCCGACAGCCTGGCCGAGCAGACCGGCAACGCCTTCATCCAGACCTCTGAATCAGGCTCCTATAACCTGCGGGAGCCGGGAACCGGCGGCTCGGGTCTCATCGAAGGATCGGCCGTGGAAGCCTCCAATGTCGACATCGCCGACGAATTCACGACCATGATTGTCACCCACAGGGCCTATTCGGCCGGGACCAAGGTCATTCGCGCGGCCGACGAAATGACCCAGGAGCTCCTGCGTCTGCGCTGACGGGCGCCTGGGCTCTGCCGGTTTCCGTCATGGACAGGCCGGGGCGACGCGTTTCACCCAGATCCGCAGGCATCGGTGCCCCACAGCACAGCCGTTCGTGCCATCGCCCTCGAGATAGTCACTCTCGCACCCGGCGAACTGCTCATCGACCTTCCGCAACGCCTCTCCGAGATAAGGATCACTGCTCCCCGTGCCGATCCGGAAGTAGACGCCCGCCGTCAACTCGCCCTCGTCCATGAGCCCGGTTCCGTTCCGGTAAGTCCATGGTCCGAACAGGGCAGGCGGCACCGGCTCGAAACGGGCGGCACTCCCCCCGAACATCGGCGCGTGGTAGGCCGCGTTCTGACCCGTGATCGGCTTGCCGGGGCAGCGCAACCGAGCGAGATCCTTGTCGGCGGCACGAATAGCTTCCGGCAAATGCATCGAATCCGGCTCGAGCGGGTAGGGGGCATGATACCCCCCGTTGAGAGCGGGCGAGACCGTCGCGTCACCTTCGGGATAGCGCAGAATGCAATCCTGGATCGCCGCGCCGATCATATGGGCCTGTCCGTTTAGCTCCGCGGCCAGCTTGAAGCTGTTCTGGGTTCGGGTCTGCTGCGTGGACGGCTGCATGAACGTCACCGTCAGCGCGGCGATAAGCGCGATGGCCACCAAAATGTAGACGAGCGCACCGCCGCCTTGGCCGGTCAGGACGGGGACGCCCCTCATGCAAACGGCAGGCCTGCGGGGCCTGCCGATGACACTCTCATGGCGCACGGGATCAACGCTCTGCGAGCACGTAGAAGAACGTGAACTCGCCGGCCGATCCGTTCCGGAAGCATCCGAACGCCTTGTTCTCGAACCAGTTCGGCGTGCTGCCGTCGTTGAGAATGGTCTGCGTGGACGGCTCTGCCGGGTCCGTCGTGAGCGCCGTCCGGTTATTGTTGATCGTCACCCCTGCAGCGATCACCGGCGTCGCCGATTCATACTGGTGGAGCTCCTTGTTCACACGGTCGCAGACCGATTGGGTGATCCCCTCCGCAAACGCGATGAGATCGTTCCCGGTGTACCCCGCTCCGCTGAGGCCCAGCAGAGGTATCTCGAAGTCGAGATTGAACTTCCAGGCGAGGTCGTTGCCGTCGCGCGTGAGGTTGGCCGGCACCCTCTGATAGGGAGCAGCGCCCCCGCTCGGATGGAAGACACCGCGTGACTCGCGTGTGACGAAATACGTGTTCGCCGAACCGCTGAACTCCGTCGGGATGTTGAAGTAGAGATCTTCAGGGGCGATCCCACCGACGATGAGACGCAGCGCCGAGGTCCTGACCGAGTTCGGCCATTGCGTAAGAGAGGCCGTATTGATGACGTTCGTCTCCTTGGATGCATCGCCACCCGACCGGCTCGATTGGGTGACCGCGTAGGACAGGGCCGCGAACAGCGCGACGGCAATCAGAATCAGGAACAGAACGTTTCCACGTTGAGCCTGGGTTTGTTTGAGCATTCGAAATCTCCTTTGTTGAAATAATGTTCGCTTGAATAAATGTGCGGCCAACGTGAAATTGAAATCGACCCGAATATACGCATACGAATTGATGTTAATCCATTTTCGTTAGGAGTATATCAATTTTTGCTTGCATTTTACCTATTCGATCCGGGCATTTATGCCCGCCTCGGAAATTCGGCTGATATTCCGGATCTGGGAAAACGCCTATCGGTGCCAGGCTACAGTCCGCTCACGGCCCGCTGCTCGGAAGTCCGTGGTCGCGCATCGCCTCGTAGAGGGCGGGCTTCGGCATCATCAGAAGACGGCTGAGGCTGATCGGCTGCCGGCCGGGCCGTCGCGTGGCGAGCGCCACCTCCAGGCGAGCCCCCAGGCTCTCCGGCGCCATCAAAAACGCGGTCGGATACTTGGCAAAAAGAAGCTGGATGGATGTGGGGTTTTCCAAGGCTGCCGCAATCGCGCGCACGATCGTCGCTTTGCGGGCGACGGTCTCTGGCTTCTGACAAAATATCGTCGGCTGCCGCAGCCCAACCGAAAGCACCTCTGCGAACGCGAGCCCGAGCTGCGTGGCAAGAGCCGCCGTGTTCGCCGCAAGACCTTCGGGCCGGCGACAGAACAGCTGCGGATGCTTGAGACAGGCCGCGAGAAACACTGCCACCGGCACGCCCAGGGCGGCCGCGGAGCGGTGTACGTTGTCCTCGATGGTTGACGGGTTCTGATAGAGCATTTGCGGCTGTTTCAGCGCTGCAGCCGCGATCCTACGGCGCTCGAGACCGAAGAGAGAGGCCATCTCCTCCAAGTTGCCGACCACCGTTCCCGGGCGTTGACTGAACAGTGACCTGTGCTTGAGCGCGATGGCAACGACCCTCTCCGGCGCTACCTCGAGATATGCGGCGATCCCTTCGATGTTGGCCATGATCGTCTGCGGCGCTTGATATAACAGCGACGGGTGTCTCAGCGCCGCCTTGAGCAACTTGACCCGGTCGACACCCAACAGGCGCGCTATCTCTTCGAGATTGCCGACGAGCGTTCCGGGCCGCTGCACCAGCAGGCTCGGGTGCTTGAGACCCGCCGCGATCAGCACCTCCGGGTCGATACCGAAGAGCGCCGCACTCGACATGATGTTGGCCCTGATGGTCTCTGGCTTCTGGCGCAACAGGGCCGGCTGCTTGACCGTCGCCCGCAACAGATCGCTCATTCTCCCCTGACAACCCAGGGCGTCCGCGAGACCCAGAATACGATCGATTTTGTCGGCCGGGAGCCGATGCTGCTCGATATGCGCTGCGAGAAGCGCTTTCACTCTGTAATTGATGCCCGCCGGAAATCTGTAATTCATCGAGATGTCGAGCATAATCGTATGTAGCAAAGCCAGCAAACTGTATTTTTTGTGGCCATAAATCCGGATTGTTTTCGTTGTTTATTGGATGTGCTAGACTTGATCTTATGGATTGCCACACGCCTCTACCGTCATGCCCGTGAATTTGAGCAAATTGAGCCTGCTCGTGGTCGAGGATTTGGCGCCAATGCTCGACGTCGTGGTCGACACGCTGAAAATCCTCGGTGTGGGGCAGGTGTATCAAGCCCGCGACGGCGCCAGTGGCTTTCGACAGTTCGTTCGCTACCGCCCGGACATCGTGCTGACAGACTGGGAGATGGATCCGGTCGATGGACTGGAGCTCGTCCGCGCCATCCGTCACGACGCCACGTCTCCGAAGCGGACCGCGCCGATCATAGTCATGACCGGCTATGCAGCCGCCGCGCGTGTCGCGGCCGCGCGCGACCTCGGCGCGACCGAGTTTCTGGTGAAGCCCTTCACGGCCAACGAGCTCGCCCGGCGCATCACCTACGTCATCGATCATCCGCGCGACTTCGTGGAGACGCGAGACTTCTTCGGCCCCGATCGCCGTCGGCGCAAGAACGAAGAGTACGACGGCGCCGAGCGCAGAAAGGACGACTAGATGGCAGGCAAGGACAAGTATGGATTCCGAGAATCCTTTCCGCGGTTTTTCAAGCCGGATACGGAGCTCAAGAGCAAAGTGGGCGGCGGCGGCGTCGACGCCGATCTCCTATCCGAGGCGCACACGTATCTCGAAGGCCTCGACACCAACGTCGCGCCACAAATCGCTGCCTATCTTCTGGCGCTGCAGGCAGCCCTTGACGAGGCACGCACCGCAGCGGCCACGCCCACAGCGCTGCCCCGTCTCACCAAGCCGATCATGAACGTGAAGGCGACGTCCGGCATGTTCGGAGACATGATGCTCTGCCGCGTCAGCACGTTGGTCCTGACGTTCCTCGAGGACATCCGCACGGTCGATGCAGACATCCTCCGGATCGTCGACTCCTATTGCAAGGTGGCAAAGATCCTCATCCATCACGGGATCCGCTCCGAAACCGATCCCAACGGACAAGCCCTCCTGGTCGAGATCCGCCAAGCCTGCAATCGCTACTACGCCAGGCAGTCGGCACGCTGATCGGTTCACCGCAAATCGCGCTTCGCTGCATTGTCGGGGGCCGCAGCGTCTTTCTTCGATCGCCAGACATGCGTAAGTACGTAAATACGCGATAGGCTGATGCGGACACTGAAGTACACGTATTGTCTGTTAGCGAATGAACGTGATAAACTGGTTTTAATGTCTAGTCTCACGCGCACGCCTCGGCTCGGAGCCGCTCTCTATGCGGAGCTCTGCTCCGCACTCAAGACCGCGCGCGACTGGAACGCGTCAGCGTCAGAGATCGATGTGATCCGGAAAGCCATCCAGAACCGCGAATCCGTCGATGTGCTTTCGTCTGAGGAGAAGGAGCTCATCACGCGCATCATCTCCAGCTATGCGCAACGCTCAAGGCCTGGGCATCCCCGCAAACGCGCGAAACCTGTCAGAGAGGCTGTGCCCGTCGAGACGGATCTCGGTCATTTGAGTTTCATCGCCGATAGCGAAGCCGATAAAGGTCCTCCCGGTACGCAATCGATCTGACGGGGCCCCGTCGACGGTTATGTCAAGGGCCTTGCGATCGTCGCCCTGTCGCCACGAGACGCCTGCCGCGATCCAGCCTGTCTCTTTCCGAGCCTCTTTCGCGGCCCCAAGGGTGCCCGATGAGCGATCGGCTTCCCGGTCCTCTTCGCAGGCTTGCGCTACCGCACACGTGCCATACCCCGGTGCTGCATCCAGAGGCGTCATCTGCAGGCAGCTCCATCACGAAAACTCCGAAAAGGGTCCCATCGATCCAGATCTCTCAAAATAGCATTTCAAAATAGCAACTAATTCGTGTTCAATACGATCGAAAGTCAAATGGGGGTTCGATTGTATTCTGCGTTATTGTCTGCGTTCACGGCTGTACCGAGAAATCTGTTCTGCCAGTCTCGCCTGCCTGCGTCTCCGCCGTCCCTCTCGCAGCGCGCGAGGGCTTGCGTTCTAGCGGCAGCTCTCATGGTGCTCCTCGTCCCCGCAAGCGCAACTGCCGGCCTGACCTGTCCTGTCCCTCGAGCCGAAGCTCTCACCTACGCGCGGTCCGTCCTCGCCAATCCCCAGGAGATCTTTCTCACAGACCGCGAGCGTGCTGCCATCCTCTGCCTGATCGACGCGCTCGCGCAGACCCGTGAGGGCAAGATCACCGAGACCCGCTCCGCGCCGCCGATCCCGGCGCCGCCGCCTCGGCTCGAACGCGTGAAGGCCCCGGCCCAGCCCGCGCTCTCTGAGCCCGATTGAGATCCGGCCCCGGCCATGTCTCTGACCCGCCGGCCCGATCTGCCCCTCCGCGATGCCTTCTCGCGGTCGGCCGGTGCCGCCGGACGGCCCTTGCGGCCAAAGCTTCTACTGGTCCGACCTCTCCCGTTCCAACACGCGTATGCCCAAACCTTTACGAGGGAACACGTTGCGCATCGGCTCAGTCGGCCCTCGTGGTCCGACATCGCGATCCTCGTGCTGTTGCTCGCAACAGTCACGACCTGCCTGATCTTCATCCTGCTGGAACGCAGCGCGCGCGCGCTCAACCGTCAAATGGAGTTGATTTCCCTATCGCGGGAATCCTCGAGCCCGGTCACGAGGACCGGCCCGTAGCTTTGAAGTTCCGTTGGGGCTGCCTGCAAGCGCTCGCGTGCCATGGGAGCCGTCATCGGCTTTGTGCGGGCTTGGCGCGATACACCCGGGCGGTTGCCAGATCGATGGCATAATGCGGACGATATCTCGCTTTCGCCCTGTCCCAGCTCACGACGTCGGGCTCCTGATTGTCGAGCACATGCATGCCCTGATCGTCCACGACAGCCACGGCGTGGTCGATGCCCCGCACCCTGTCCCGGGCGACAACGAGATAGACGCCCTGGTACTTCTGAGCGAGCAGCTCCAGGCCCTTGGTGAGCGCATATTCCTCGCAATCCCCGCCCCGCGACCAGAACCGCGCCGGTGCATCCCACCGGTCTCCGGTTCCGTCGGGCACATACGGGACCGCATTCACCGCATCGTTGATGGCCTCGATCCCCGGATCCTCGATGCGCGGTACGTAGGGGACGCCGCGCGCGGCTGCGAAGCGCGGGAGATGCGCGTTGTCGATCGTGAATTCAGCTAGGAACGTCTCGCGGGAGGGAGCCGCCGAGCAGGCCGCCAGAGCGGCGACCAGAACCGCGAGACAGAACACCCAGACGAGCTTCATCACACGGCCCGGAGCGGCAGCCCGCCCCACGATGGCGCGTAAGCCGCGATCTCGGGCCGACGCGCTTTACTGCTGCACGCATCAGGCGGCAGCTGAGCGGTACCAAGGACTTTGCTCTGCCAGCCGTTGGTTGAAAATGCGCAATAAGAATGAGCTGCGGATATCATAAGTGCTGAATTCATGAGCTTGCTGTTAGGCTGTTCGCAAGCCTCGCGTAAACAGGAGTATTTTCCCAAGGTGGATCTGAATTGTGAGGCTGTTACCCGAGGAGACCATCGGTTTTCAGGTCCAGTGCTGCAGGATCATCTTGAGGTCAAATTAATCATTTATCCGTATGCTGAATCTGATACGATTGTATGAGACTTTGGTCCGGCCGCCTGGTGAAGACCCACTGCAACCAGGCTTTGGCGGGCGGTCGGACCATGGTCTTCGACACGCGGCACCAGACCCGCCCGGGAATACGATGCCCGGCTCCCCACATCCGTCAGGATCGTGGGGCCGCAGCGTTCTCTCTGATCACAGCAGCCGTTCTGCTCTTGTTTTCGGCCCACGCCTACGCCGATTGCCCGGCGGCACCACTGACCTCGCCGGACGATCTCGTGATCAGCTTCCGAACGGGCGAGGGCGGTCCTCAAGCATCACCCGGCGCGCTACTCGCCTCCACACAAAAAGACGGCATGCTCGTCTACGACGGCGCCACCAAATCACTGAAGCTTTGCAACGGGACCTCGTGGATCACATTGCAAAGCGCGAGCGGAGCCGGGGCGGCCGCCGGTTCGGTCGCCGGCGCCGTGCAGTTCAGAGGCGCGGGCGGCAATCTCGCCGCGGACGACACGAATTTCGTGTGGGACGATACGAATAACAGGTTGGGGATCGGGACGGCGACACCAAACGGAAGGCTTACAATTTCGACAGGAGCGACTGCGAATGACTTCACGACGATTTCTAGCTCTGGATCTATCAGCAGTTCCACCAACGCCGGTGGAACGAAATGGTTACTAGCAACAAACAATGGTAATGGGACAGCTTCAATTAACGTCGCTTCGGATTCGTTCTTCGGCTTTAACAGCCAGGCGAACATGAATGGTGGAGGCAGAGATACCGGCATTTTTAGAGAGGCAGCAGGAGTAATTTCTCTCTACGGAGTGACTGGAAATCATTCAAAAACATCGCTTGCAACGCTTTATACCGGGCTTACAGGTATCGGCACCACCACACCCCATGCATCCGCTCTGCTTGATATTACCTCCACCACCAAAGGTTTCCTCCCGCCGCGTATGACGACGGTACAGGCGGCGGCGATAGCCTCCCCTGCCGACGGTCTCATGGTCTACGACACTGATACCGGAACCCTCAAGTTAAGAGCCAATGGCGCATGGGTGAGCCTGATGGCAGGGGCGGGCTCCGAGGCCGATCCGCAGGTAGGTACGCTCACAGCTACGAAGTGGTGCGCGGCCAACGCCGGGGGTACGGCCATCGAATGTACAGCCGATGCGCCGACTACGGGGGCTGCGGGTAGCCTTCCTGGAGCGATACAATTCCGCGGTGAAACCGCTGTGTTCGCCGCCGATGACGCAAACCTCATCTGGGACGACACTACCAACCGTTTGTTGATCGGTAGTACCGCCTTCTACGCCACCGACGGGTCAATCACACCACGAGTTCAGGTCCACGGCACAAGCGCCACGAACGGTTCGCTTTCGCTAACCGCATGGCTGACAAACGCGGCATCTCCAGGCTCGCTCATACTCGGGCGCTCTCGCGGTACAACCGTGGGTACAAATGCCCTCGTCGCAGATGGCGACACGCTAGGCGGCGTATTCTTCAACGGGGATGACGGTACGGGCTTTAAGCGGGCAGCATGGATTGATGCCCAGGTCGATGGAACGCCAAGTGCAAATGATATGCCCGGCCGACTGCGCTTTTTGACCACTGCAGATGGCGCAGCCTCGTCGACCGAGCGGATGCGGATCACTTCTGCCGGAAATGTCGGGATCGCGACGCCAAGCCCAACTTCTACGCTTCACCTGGGAGCGTCTTCCACTGTCCAGATCGACACGCCTGGGACGTCAGCCGCCGGCTCAAGCATCAGCATCGGATCTCCTCAGACTAGTCCAGGCATCTCAATCCGTCGCGGGGATGGGAGCGGGAACGAGCAGCGCACGTGGCAACTCCGGGTCGAAGCAGACAGTAGCTTTTTGATCCAAGAGAAAAACGTCGGCCTGTCGACGGGTAATTCCAGATTGACTGTTGCGGCTGGCGGCAACGTCGGTATAGGGACGGTCACGCCCGGCAAAAAGCTCGTGGTGAGCGCCGATGCTGGTACGGGATCCGCTACATTTGGCGGAGGTGTCAATCTGCTCAAACTTGAAGGTAACGCTGCCAACTTCTCTGAACCAGGGGTTGAGTTTACGGAGCAATCAAATGCACCAATTGCATCAGTCGCTGCCAAAAATCGTGGTGGTGGAGCTGGTGACCTGGTGTTTTCGACCCGTCTAATTGGTTCGAACTCTCTGTCTGAAAGAGTACGAATTCGCGACGATGGCAACGTCGGTATCGGGACCACTTCACCGATCTCATCTTTGCAAGTCAATGGTGCTGCAACCTTCGGCAATGGCGGCGCTTCTGCCGGTTCGCCTGCCAACATCCAGTTCTCCTATCCAGGCTCTCCTATATCCAATCGTCTCACGTATGGAACCGATGGAACAGGTTGGCAATTCCGAATCGGAAAAAACCAAGGAGGCACAGTTACGGATCAATTGACGCTTCAGGATAGCGGCAACGTCGGTATCGGGACGACAACACCAACCGAGCGGTTGATGGTTGCAGGGAACATAGGTACGACACGTGCATCCACTGATTATAATGTTCTCACAATGACAAATACGGGAGGCGTTCAATTGCATCTGAACGCCAACGCCAACGCCGAAGGCAATTTGAGAACAGTCTCCAACCACCCTCTCAGCTTCTCGACGAACAACATTCAACGCATGCTCATCGACACGTCGGGCCGCGTCGGTATTGGCACCTTAACGCCTGCAGTCGTAATTCATGCCACAGGTCAGGCGAATGCAGCGCCTGCTACATCTGGATCAGCTCAGACTGGTGCGGCAATCCGAGCTGGATCTGGCAACTCCGGAAACGTCTTGGATATTGGAATTAACAACACCGGATCAACTTATGCTTGGCTACAATCTACCAGTAGCACGAATCTAGCCACAAACTATCCCCTTGTTTTGAACCCGAATGGAGCCAATGTCGGCGTCGGGACGGCATCCCCCTCTTCTGGATTACACGTCGTCTCCACTAATGGCGGCGCCACATCCAATTGGTATGACCCAAACAATTACGCCGCCACAATCCATCAAAACATTAATGGAGTTAAAAGATATGGACTCTTAGTTTCCAACCGTTGGCGAAGCTCCGAAAGCTTCGTATTTGCAGTTGATGGTCGATTTACGAATGGTGCTGGCACTGTGGCCGAAGATTTTCACTATCCCTATCTCATTGTCCGAGGCGACGGAAATGTTGGAATTGGGACATCGTCACCGGGAACTAATCTTCACGTGTCCGGCAATGCCAACACCGAGGTCGGCATGCGCATAACCAACGAGAGCAACACGGTTGGGGCATATGCAATACTACGTCTTTATAACAATAGTTCAAATGCAGTAGTTCTATTTTACAACTCGTCCTCGCGTACGGTCGACGGCGGAGCAAACGGAGCAATGCTTCGCAATGATGGTGGCAATCTAACGCTTGCTGCTGCTGGCTCGGTGATATGCGGTGGAACTTGCACTGGTTTTTCTGACGCTCGGCTAAAAAAACAAGTGGCACCACTGCCCGCCGAATCTGGCCTAGCAGCCATTCTCAGACTTAACCCTATATCATTCAATTGGATAGATCCCAAGCAACCAGACACTTCCCAATTCGGTTTTATTGCCCAAGATGTAGCGAAGGTCCTGCCAGATCTTGTTAGTAATTCTGGCAATACTTCAGCGAGAACGCCTGATGGAACTCTCACCCTAAACTACATCGGACTCCTTGCGCCCCTTGTTAAGTCGGTCCAAGAATTGAAGGAAGCTAACGACAATCTTGTGACCGAGAACACAACTCTCCGCCAACGCCTCGAAGCTGTCGAACGCCGCCTGGATAAGCTAGCTCTACCTTGAGTTAAAGCGTTTTTGGAGGTCCAGCCCTCATGATTTTCATATTTCCCGCTCACGCGGCCCATTAGCCCAAATTAATGATTTTCTGACATACTAGGAGATGTATACTGAAATACGCTTGTATTCGTGAGGTCTTGGTTCGGCCGCTTGGCGTGCTTTCCGTCTGAAGACGGCACGCGGGCGGGCGGACCATGGCCTTCGGCACGCCGCACCAGACCCGCCCGGGACCTCATCGCCCGGTAAGCCCCGTCCGCAGGGACAGCGGCAACGTGTTCGCCATGCTCTTTGCCGCCGTCGCATTGACGGGCGTGCTCGCCAGCGTCGGCATGCAGACGCTTACCGGCCCCGTCACCACCATTACGCGCGTTACGCAGAAGAACATCGCCGACAACAACCTCCTGATGAACGGCAAGATCATCGTCAACGCCGCCGTCACCGGGACGGTCGGCGGTGATCCCGACAGCGACGGTATGATCGAACCCGCCCCCTTCGTCGCTGCTGGCGGCGGTGAGCAGGCGCCGGAAGGGGGCGGGTTCCTCCCGAATTCTCTCGGGCTCGCCCTCACGGATCCGTGGGGCTCGCGGTTCGGCTACTGCGTCTGGGACCACGGCACGGTCAATTCCTCCTCCGGCCGCATCACCGGCGACAATACCGTTACAGCGCCCACCCAGCCCGTCATCGCCATCATCGCTGCAGGTCCCGACAAGCTGTTCCAGACGAATTGCACGGCCTACACCGGCGGTCCCGTCGCCGTTGCCAAGGTGAGTGGCTCCGACGATCTCGTCTTCCGCTACACCTACGCCGAGGCCACGGCCTCCTCGAACGGCTTGTGGACACTCAATCCGACCGACCAGACCCAAGCCCAGCTCAAGGACGCCAGCGGCGTCGCCAACGTCACCATCGATCGCTCGACCGGACTTGGCCGGTTCTTCGGGATCGTCACGGACACGCTCGCTGCCGCCACCAGCATCCTCACCATCGACGGCGGGCTCAAGCTCGACACGGAAACCAATGTCACGACCTGCGGGGCAGGGGAGGCTGGTGTCGTGCGCTACAACGCCGTCGCCTCCAAGCTCGAGGTGTGCAACGGCAGCGTCTGGAAACCCGCAGGCTCGAGCGAAGCCACCTACATCACCCAAACGCCGAGCGAGGATCTGTCCTCCGAGCAGGCGCTCTCTCTTCTGCCCACGGGCGTCATGAAGGTCACGACCGGATCCGGCACGGTCTCCTCGGGCGCCGTCGACCTCAGCGGCGCGGAAGCGACCGGTATTCTGGCAGCCGGCCGCTTCCCCGCGCTCCTCGGCGAGGTGACGACCATCGAAGGCTCGCTCACCACCACGGTCGCCGACGACATCCTCGACTTCTCCGAGCTGAAGGACGGCCTCACGCTCGATGCGTCAACCGACATCGCCATCGACGGCGAGAAGGTGCTCTCCCTCACCAACACCGGCACCGGGGCGAGCTTTCTCGTGCGTGACGACGCCGATGATCTCACGCCCTTCGTGATCGATGCCACCGGCCGCGTCGGCATCGGCACGGCTTCGCCGGAACTCTCACTCGACGTGGCGGGCTCCGCCCGCCTGCTCGCCGGCGGCGCCCTCGAGTTCGGGGGCGCGGATACGCTTATCCGGGGCAACGCCGGGACCAACGTGCTGACGTTCTTCACCGCCGGCCTCGAGCGCCTGCGCATCAGCCCCCAGGGCAATGTCGGCATCGGTGACGTCGATCCCAATGCCAAGCTCGTCGTTGCCGGCGGCCTGCGCATCGGAACCCATACCGAATGCCTCGGCGCGGCCAACAACGGCACCATCCGCTACGACACCATCTCCAAGAAAATGCAGCTCTGCGTCGACGGCGCCTGGTCGAGCGTCTCCGGCATCGAGCGTCTCGACGACATTGGCGATGTCGAAGCCCCGGCCCCGGCCGACAACGATATCCTCGCCTGGAACGCCACCGAGAACCGGTGGGAGTCGAAGAACATCAATGCCGTGGGACCCGCGCAGGTGACAGTCGCCGGCGCGAACGGCTCCATCCAGTTCAAGGCTGGGTCCGATCTCGCCGCCGACACCGCAAACCTCCATTACGACGACGCCAACAACCGCCTCGGGGTCGGCACCAACGTCCCCGCCGAAACCCTCGACGTCGCCGGGACCGCCCGCATCAGCGGACATCTGGCGCTCGGCTCGACCGCTTCGATCGTAAGCCGCCTCGTCGTCGGCAGCACCGCGCTGTGGGCCGATGACGCCAGCCGGCGGGTCGGTATCGGCACCGCGACACCGGTCGCCACACTCGATGTCGCCGGCGGCATCCGCCTCGCCGACGATGCCGCCGCCTGCACCCTCGCCAAGGAAGGCACCCTGCGCTTCGCCGCCGGCCGGCTCCAGTTCTGCTTCAACAACGAGTGGTCGGACGTGGGTCTCGTCTCCGGGCCTGGCATGGGCGGCCCCACCCCCGACGCGATCGATTGCGGCGTGTCCGGCACCAAACGCGTGCTCTACCTCCAGAGCGTCACGGCCACCCACTACGTCTACGGCTTCATCGCCGCAGCCCAAGGCCTCGGTCTCCAGATCACCTACGACAAGACCGGCAATCACATCTCTACCTACAATCCCTCCGCCTGGACCGGCGCATCCGCCTGCGACGGCAAGACGATGGCCCAACTCGGCGCGGAAGGCCGGATCTACTATCTCTCGGGCGGTCCCGGCGGCCAGCAATCGGGTCTTGCCTACGGCCCCGACGGCTACGTGCAGTTTGCAGCGGGAGGGGCGCTCTCCGGCGCCTCCGAGTTCGTCTGGAACAATGTCGACAAACGCCTGGGGATCCGTGTGGCCGCGCCCGTGACGGCCCTCGATGTCTCGGGCGGCGTGAAGATCGGTACCGATTCCCAATGCGGCACCAACCCCTCCAAGGCCGGCATGCTGGTCTGGAACGCCAACACCCTCCAGGTCTGCACGAGCGCCGGCACGTTCCTTTCGATCGCGGACGCGGGCGGCCTCGCGGAGTCGGATCCCCAGGTCAGCGCCGTGACCGACGCCAAATGGTGCCGGGGCACCGGCGCGGCCGTGACTTGTGACGTCGATCCCATCTCCGCCGGTATCACTGCGCTGACCGGCGATGTGACCGCTATAGGTCCAGGATCCGCTGTCGCCACGATCACGACGGGCGCCGTCACCACCACTAAGATCGCAGACGGCACCATCGTAACGGCCGATGTCGCGAACGAGGCCATTACCTCCGACAAGATCGCCGATGGCGGTGTCGCGACCAACGACCTCGCCAACGGTGCGGTCACGCTCACCAAAATGGCTGACCTCGCCTCGGGGCGGCTGCTCGGGCGCTCGACGGCTGGCAGCGGTCCCGTGGAAACCATCTCGGTTGGCGCGGGGCTTGTCCTCAGCAGCGGCACGCTCGCCGCCGGTAACATCGATGCCAGCCGAATCACGGCGGACACGTTGGACTTCACCGAATTCAAGGACGCCATGACGCTCGATGCGTCAACGGACATCCTCGCGAGCCTCACGAACGTGCTCTCGGTCACCAATACCGGCACCGGTAACAGCTTCGTCGTGAACGATCAGGCGAGTGACACGACACCATTCGTCATCGATGCGAGTGGGAATGTGGGAATCGGGACGACAACGCCGAGCACCTCCTTGCATATAGAATCGAATGGCGGAGGCCTAGTTGTCGGCGCCCTTGGCAGCCCTTTTATTGAATTAAGGCGCACAGCGGCGAGCCAGAGCGATTGGCGATTTCAGCACACCAACAATGGTTTTGCGATTCAGAATGCGTGGGTGACAAACCCATTCGCCAGTGTGCTTACTATCGAAGATGGCACAGGAATTCTATCCACATCCTCCCTGCATATAAAAGGTAACGGCAACGTCGGCATCGGGTCCACTGCTCCATCCGAGCGTCTTTCCGTCGGCTCTGTTCCGACTTGATGTAGATGTCTATGCATCGAGCGCCTCGGCGATGGCGTGACGCGGGGTCAATCTCTCGCCGTCGCGCTCGATCATGCGGCGCCAGCCCAGATACGTGGGCAGGTATTTCGATGAGACGCCCTTGAACGGCGCCATCCAGAGCTTGAAGCGGCTCTGGTAGCCGTTGTTGTTCTGCAGGTGATAGCTGCCGAGCGCGTGCTCGCCGGCGCTGGTGATGAGCGTGATGTGGTCGATGCCGACCTCGTCGGCGAACTGCGAATAGGCCGCGCGGCCGTCGGTCACGAGCACTGCGTCCTTCGCCACGATCGGTGCGAGATAGGCCTTGAACGTGCGGCCTTCGAGATCGGGCAGGATGTGATCGGTGGTGGCAGCATGGCGGTCGCGCACGATCAGAATGGCATCGTGTTCGTCGGTCGAAAGGCCCGGCCTGGAGGCCTTGCCGCCGCGCTTTCTCGGCGCCCGCCCGACGATCTTGCGCGAGCCCTTGGCCGACTTGAGGATGAAGGTCTCGTCCGCCTCGACGATGCCGGTGACGACGCTGGGGCGCTTGTCGCGGGCGGCAGCGAGGAAGCGGTGGCGCCAGCGGAACGAGGTCTCCAAGCACACGTCGGCGCGCTCGGCCGCTTTGCGCAGGCTGACGCGGTCGACGATCGCGCGAGCGTACTCGAGCCAGGCGTCGCGGCGGTGCAATTGGGCGAGCGGCGTGCCGGTCAGCGCGTTGAAGGTGCGCTTGCATTCCTTGCATTTGTAGCGCCTCAGCCCGCTCGCCCAGCCCCACGTTCCGAACCGCTCGGACTTACAGTGCCCGCACGCCGGCGCCGCCGCGAAGCGTGTTTCGATCAGCGCGATCGCCTCGTTGGCAGAGCCCTTTGAGTTGAGCGCCGCCATCAGCGCAGTGCGCTGCACCTCGGTCAACTCGCCGAGCTGCTCGATAAGCCCCTTGAACTCGGTCGTTTTCATCGCTGCCAATCCGCTACCGTGATTTGCTGGCAGCGTACTGCTACATCAAGGCAAAACAGAGCCTTTCCGTCAGCGGCAATATCAGTGTGACCAGCGCCGGCAATTGGATCGGCTACGACCTCAACAGCAACATCGCTTTCACCGGCGGCGCTTTCCAGGTCCAGTTCCCGACCGCAAGCCCGATGACGTTCGTCTCGTCCAACGGCAATACCGATGTCGAGCGGATGCGGGTCGATACGACAGGCCGACTCGGTATCGGCACGGCATCGCCAACCTCGCTGCTGCACGTCGCCGGCGGCATTCAGCTGGGCGGCGACAGCGATGCCTGTCCGGGTGCGTCGAACGCCAAAGTGGGGACCATCCGCTTCGTCGCCGATGTCCTCGAGCTCTGCAAGACGACCGGGTGGGACGTAGCCTCCGGCGGGCTCACTGGTGCCGCGGGCCTGGACAAGCAAGTTCAGTTCAATGACGCCGGCGCTCTGGCAGGCGCCTCGCAGCTGGTGTGGGATAAAACAACCAATCGCCTGGGGATCGGCAGCACCTCGTCTCCGACACAGCCGCTCGACGTCACAGGAACAGTCACCTCCAACTCCCTTCTCTTGAAGGTCGTTGCCACGGCGTCCGCCCCGATCACGGGCGGCAGTTTCTGGTCGTCCGACGGGACCAATGTCTGGCGCGCTACCGGCAATGTCGGGATCGGTGAGGCCGCGCCGAACGCACGCCTCGTGATCGCAGGAGGCGCGCGTCTCGGCGCTGACCCGCTCTGTAATGACAGCAAGGCCGGGACGCTCGCCTGGAACGGCTCAGCGCTCCAGGTCTGCGTCAGCACGGCGACTGGCTTTGTGACGGTCGCGGCCGCCGCGGGCGTGGCCGCGACACCGGCAGGCACCATTGCCGGAGCCGTCCAATTCCGTGGCGCAACCGCCGTCCTTGCCGCCGACGACAGTAATTTCGTCTGGAACAATACGAACAAAAGGCTCGGGATCGGGACCAGTAATCCTCAGCGCCAACTCGAAGTGGCAGGTACGACCGCGGGAAGCAGTGCGGTCTTGCGATTGAACAAGTCAGATTCGAATGCTGCGGCAGTCATCGCCTATACGGAATTCGGAGGATCGGGCGCGGGCTGGGCCCGAACGGGTTGGGTCGGTGACGGCAACAGCACCGAACAAACCATTTCACTGTTCGGCGACGCAGGCTCCGATCTCAGATTAGGCGCGAACGCCACGGAGGTCGTGCGGATCTTGTCTTCCAACGGGAACGTTGGGATTGGGACAACATCACCCAATACAAAACTCCATGTCACGGGAGCCTCAGTTACCGAGGCCAGTACGACCTACTATCCTGCGGCGACCTTCATGAATCCCTTGTCTGCGGGATCACAGCGTACGGTCGATATCGGCGGATACCAGTACAGCAGCTATATTCAAGCCTGGGACACAGGCAGCACGTTCTCGCCGCTTCTTCTTAATCCGCGTGGCGGAAACGTGGGGATCGGTACTAACAGTCCCTCCTACCCGCTCCATGTTTCAGGAAATGCATACGCCAGTAACTTTATCGTCCCACCTTATGGTCAGCTCCTACCTTCGAACACGACAACCGGACTGAGCGTCTGTGGGCAATCAGCCGGCTACCCCAACGGCGGCTGCATCAACTACCGCGGGGCAAACGGCGGGGCCGGCGGTACAGCTGAAAATGGACTTGAATTCGTAGCAGGTGGCTCGGAACGCATGCGTATTCTGGCTAACGGCAACGTTGGTATCGGCAAGACAACCCCAAGTTATCAGCTCGATATATCTGGCGGTATTCGGACGACGAGCAATGGAGGAATTGCCTTGGCGATTGACGCTTCGAACGCCGCAATACGCGACCTCACAAACGGCGCCAGCACATTACATTTTGACGTATCATCAGGTGGTAGTACTCACGGCGCATTCAATTTCCGTTCTAGTAACAGCTTTGACTCTCGCATGTATATCGCAACTAATGGAAACGTTGGGATCGGGACCACGTCCCCTAATTCGCCCCTGCATGTAAGCAAACCCCATATTGCAAGTTTTACGGGTACAACGACAGGCGCTATCACGCTCGATGGCACTTACACCAACGGTCACTTCAACGCTATCGACTTTGCTCATAACGACTCAGCACCGTTCGCAAGGATCGCCGCTCAGCACACGGGCAGCGGGACGTATCTCGGCTTTGGAACCTCTAATAACTATGGCAGTGGCGTTACCAATCAGGCCATGACAATCGACCCATCGGGTAACGTTGGTATTGGGACGACGAGCCCCCCCAGCAAGCTCACCATCGAGGGCGGAATCACCGAAATCCGAAGCGGCGGCTATCTCATGTTGAGGCCGACCGCCAATGATTGGGATTTTCGGTTGCAGTCGATACCGGGCAACAAATTGGGCATCTTCTCAGGGGGGGATCTCGGCAACCCAGTCGCCACGTTCGTGAATGGGGGCAACGTTGGCATCGGGACGACGAGCCCGGCTACTAAACTTGATGTATTCGGGGTAGTTCGCGCAGCGGGAACAAATCTTGGCACAGTCTCGCTCTGGCCAGGTAATGCATCACTTCCAGGCTACATCAATTGGAGCACTCCAGAGGGAACGCGACGCGGTTATCTCGGCTGGGCCAACGGAGCGTCTCTCGCATTCGTGACAGAGAATGGTTGGGGTGTCGATTATTTACTGAGCGGCGATTTTCGGATCTTCAACGACTCGGGTGCCGCCCACATGCATATCGAAAGCACGAATGGCAACGTGGGGATTGGAACAACAAATCCATTATCCAAGCTTACAGTCAGCGGACCAAATGGAATTGTAGCAGCAGAAGGAACCGACTACCCATCACTCTATATTGTCAACACCTCCAAAGCCTCCGGCTCTTTCGGTCGCACTTGGGCTTGGATGAACTACGGAACGGGCTTGTATCTCAATACTTACGCATCAACTGCCGCCAGCCATTCTCCCGGAGGTCCAATTTTATCAATGTTTGCATCAGATTCGACCGGGAATATTGGTATTGGCAATGCGACGCCAGGAAGCAATAAACTCTATGTTACCCACAACAACTCAGGCGCTGCGATTTATGGGTATAATTCTGGAGCAAACTACGGCGTACAAGCGTACTCGGCAAGTTCATACGGACTTCAAGCCGCTTCAGGTACGAACTACGGAATTATGGGACAAACCTCATCAACAGGTTACGGAGGCATCATTGGTTATTCGCAAGACGCCCTGACGTATGGAATTTTAGGTCACGCTAACGCTTATGGAGTTTATGGCTATCATAATAGCGCGATAGCAGGCGGCGTAGGTGTTTACGCGCGCTCAACAAAGGCCAACGGATATGGCTTTCTGGGCTATAATGACTCCGCCGCTTATTATTGTTATATAGGTTATGGCAACAGTTATTCTATCGCCTGCTCAGGGCCTACCTCAGGTGTGTCGGATGAGCGCCTGAAAAAGAACATTGTCCCTCTCTCAGATTCAGAGGGGCTTGATGCCCTCATGAAAATACAACCTGTGCATTATTACTGGAAGGATGAGAAGCGTAAAAAACGTGAAATTGGATTTCTCGCGCAGGATGTCGAAGAAGTTCTGCCGGAGCTTGTTGGCCGCCTAGAACAATCGGACCCTAACGACCCGAAGTCTCTGAAGGATGTCCGTGCCCTCCAGTACGATCGGTTGGCTGCACCGATTGTCAAGGCAATTCAGGAGCTCAAATCCCTCTTCGACGGTCACGACGACAGGATCGTCGAGCTCGAAGCCGCGAAGGCGGATCTCACCAAACGACTTTCGACACTCGAACAAACCCACGCCCGCACGACCGCCGACCTCGAAGCCCGCATCGAGACGCTCACGAAGCGGCTCGAGGCCATAGAGGAGGCCAGATGAATGCCTATACCCGCCCGATAATACTGACCGCAGCCCTACTGCTCTTCCTGACGCATGCGAGCGCCCACGCCGCGTGCTCCTCGCCCGAAGGGGTCGAAGGCGAGCTTGTCTACAACGGCGCGTACAAGACAGTTCAGTTCTGCGACGGCTCGAGCTGGATCAGCATGTCCGGCACGATGGCAAATGAGAGCGATCCAGAGATCAGCACCCTCTCGGCCAACAAGTGGTGTGCCGCGAATGCAGGTGGCACCGCCATCGAGTGCAATCAGAACACGCCGACGACGAGTGCTGCCGGCGCCGTGACCGGTGCGGTCCAATTCAGGGGAAGCAGCGGCGCGTTTGCTTCCGATGATACCAACCTCGTCTGGGACGATGCCGGCAATAGGCTCGGGATCGGGACGGCTACGCCTGTTGCAAGTATCGACCTGGCAGGAGGTATCAAGCTCGGTACGGAGGCCTGCTCGGCGGCCAAATCCGGCATGCTCGTCTGGACGGCGAGCACGCTCCAGCTCTGCACAGCAACGGGCTCGGTCAGTCTCGCCAACGCTGCAGGGCTGATCGGCGCAGCACCGGTTGGCGCCACCTACGTCACACAGACGCCTGACAGCACACTCTCAGGTGAGCAGGCACTCTCGCTGCTCGCCAGCGGCATCGTGAAAGTCACGACAGGCACAGGCGTTCTCTCGTCGGTCGCGTCGATCGATCTCGGCGGGGCCGATGCGAGCGGTACGCTCGCAGCCGGGCGCTTCCCGGCCCTGACCGGTGACGTGACGACGACATCGGGCTCGCTCGCCACCTCGATCGCCAATGATGCGGTGACCTATGCCAAGCTCCAGAACGTGACCTCTGGCCGTCTCCTCGGCCGCAGCTCGGCCGGCGCCGGGGATGCAGAGGAGATTTCTCTGGGAGCAGGGCTGGCGCTGTCTGGAACCACCCTCAGCGTCTCGGGGGCTTCGTCCGCGCTCTCGTCCATCACCGCGGCAACCGCGACCAATACCATCGACAGCCTCAACTACGGGCAGACGTGGAACTGGTCCACGGCGACCACGCAGAGCCCGCTGACGCTTACGGCTGATGCGTTGACCACGGGGAGTCTGCTGTCGTTGACGAGCTCGTCCGCGTCGATCAACTCGACGAACGGGCTGCTGTACGTCGCCAACACCGGGGCAGGGACCACAGGGACGGTGGCCCGCATCGCAGCGAACTCGACAGCGGGGTCGGGACTGACGGTGCTGACGAATGGCCGGATAGGGATTGGCGCCACGAGTCCTTCCGCTACATTAGATATCGTTGCGCCGAATGCCACCAATCCCACACTGCGGCTCCAATCTAGCGGTTCTGGACGGACTTTTGCCTTCACTGCATCAGGAGGCCTCACCCTCTCGCAAGACGGAGGAACAATCTTCTCGGTTGGTCCAGCCGTTCAGCCCAACTACAACGTCAATTACAATACCAATATTTCATTGACGGGTAATGGCGGCGGCGGCGTCGAGCGCCGCTTGGTATTGCAAACAGGCAATAATCCGAGTGCTTATACACGCATAGAGCTGGGCAACGGCGTCGGTCAGAATGGTGGAAACGTCAATCAAAATCTTGGGGAGATCGGTTGGTTTGCAAATTCCGGCACAGATTTAGCGAGAATCTCTGGAAGCCTCGGTGGAGCTAACAATTCGGGTAAACTCTCTTTCTTCACAAAGACAGCCGCTGGTTCGCTCACTGAAATCATGAGGATCGACGCGGCAGGTAACGTTGGCATCGGGATAACGTCGCCAGATTCCCTGTTAGCGGTCGCAAACACGGGTTACGCCCAGTTCCTCCGCGATTCGGCAGGCGCTCCAGTAGCAGCTGACTGCGACGCCGCAGCCGAGTTCGGCCGTATCGTGATCGACTCGACCAACGACCGTTGGTACGTCTGCGAAGGGGCCGCCGGATGGAAGTACACGGCGATCGGAACGGCGGGCGGATCCGGATCAGCACCCCTCTCGGCGATCACAGCCGCCACAGACGCTAATACGATCGCCAATGCGACGAACGCTCAGGTATGGAATTGGGCACTAACGGGCGCAACGTCAGACGCGTTCACGTTCGGAGAGACGGCGGCGGCGACAGGTGGCACGGCGGGCGATCAGTCCATTCTCAAGGCAGTGACGCTTGCTTCGTCTACGGCAACACCGCTCATCATCACCAATCTAGGCAACGGGCCATCCTTCAGGGTCAATGACGAGACGGGAGATACGGATACAACACCGTTCGTCATCGATGCAGCTGGGAATGTAGGGATTGGGACGGCGGCACCAGAACGTGCTCTTCATGTCGTCGGCACCGGCGGCGTCTCCGACGACCTCTTCATCGAGTCCAGTACCGACACGGCCAGTGGAGGAGGCGCGTTCATATTCGCCCGCTCGCGTGGCACTTCCGCTGCCAAGACCACGCCTCTCGCCAACGACCTTCTAGGGGTCATCAGCGGGCGGGCCTGGACCGGAACGGGCTACGAGAACACCGCTGATATAAACTTTCGGTCTGAGACTGACTACGCGACCACACGGTCAGGTTATTTGTCATTCAGCACTCGCGCCGCCGGCACTGTGGCAGAGAGGATGCGCATCGCGAGTAATGGCAATGTCGGCATCGGGACGACCGCACCAACATCTAAGCTGCATATAACCGGATCAGGAACTGAAGATGGCCTCAGAGTCGTTCTTGATGATTCCAATAATATCTTACTAGGCTACGCGACGAGTGGCACTAACGTCACCCATAACCTTTATACGTCGGGATCAACGGGCATTCTCGCAATACATGCCGCAGGGACAGAGCAAATACGACTTTCTAGCAATGGTAGCTCGTTTTTGAACGGCGGCAACGTGGGAATAGGAACCATAGCGCCTACGCAATTGCTCGAGGTGCGCAAGGACCAGGCCGGAGCATCGACAATCGCAAAGGTCACAAACGTCAGTACCACTGCTGGTACTCAAGCGCGGTACGACCTCGCTACGGGTAGCGCGAATGCCTACTCCATCCTGTCTCTCACCGAGTCCGCTACCCCCTATTTCGAGATCTCCTCCGGAGACGGCGTCACTGGCGGCATGTATTTCACATCAGGTGCAGCATCTACCAACATCCCGATCGTATTCCGCCAATCATCGACAGAACGCATGCGCATTGCTGCGGATGGACACGTAGGCATCGGTACTACGAGTCCGACCTCAAAACTTCACGTTGAAAGCGCGTCTTTTGCGGCGGACACATCAGCTCGCTTTGTGTCCACAGCGAGCCACAATCACCTTGCAATTGATGCTGCTCCGGGCTTTGACGCCATTCTTGCGCTACAGGAAGGTGGAATCAACCGTTGGCGTTTGAGCAATAAGGGCAGCGACGATAGGTTGTTTGTTCGCAACGCCGCATCTGCAGAAGTATTGACGGTGTTGCAGACTGGGAACGTCGGCATTGGGACGACAGCGCCATCGTCTTTGCTGGCCGTTGCAAATACGGGCTACGCCCAATTCCTGCGCGACTCCGCGGGCGTTCCTGTCACGACAGATTGCGACGCCGCAGCCGAATTCGGCCGTATCGTGATCGACTCGACCAACGACCGTTGGTACGTGTGCGAGGGGGCTGCAGGGTGGAAGTACACGGCCATCGGAACGGCGGGCGGCTTGGGAGCGGCGCCTCTTTCCGCGATCACCGCAGCCTCAGGCGCTAATACGATCGCCAATGCGACAAACGCGCAGGTCTGGAACTGGGCGCTATCCGGCGCGACAGCCGATGCCTTCACGTTCGGAGAGACAACGGCGGCAACAGGCGGCACGGCTGGCGACCAATCGGTGCTGAAGGCTACCACTCTTGCCGCATCGACGGCAACGCCACTTCTCGTGACCAACCTGGGCAACGGGCCCTCGTTCCGAGTCAACGATGAAACAGGCGATACTGACGCAACGCCGTTCATAATTAACGCCTCTGGCAATATCGGGATTGGGACAACGAGTCCGGGTGCCAAGCTGCATGTTGATGGCGATATGTTACTTGCCGCTACGCTGCCGCGAATTGCTTCGGCTAGTTACCTGACGCTGCAATCCGGCGCAGGCCAAGCCATGACTTTCAATACCGGCGGCGCAAGCGAGCGCATGCGCATAACGTCTACGGGCACCGTTGGCATCGGGACCGCGTCGCCTTCGGCCACTCTCCATGTCGTTGGGAGCGCCTACATCGACGGAGGACGCAGCAACCTCAATTCGCAGTCCAACTCTGGGGCTAGCGCCAGAAATTTCGGTCCGATGCTCTGGACCGACAACCTCTTCGGCGCCGAACTGGGCCATAATGGCGCTCTCTGGACCAACCGCATCTTCACACGCGACAGCGACGGCGCCATAGAATTCGGCAAGTACCCGACCGACTCAACGACCAACGTCAATTCCTTTTCGCCATGGATGACTATCGTTAACAATGGCAACGTCGGGATCGCAACGACGGGGCCAGGCTACAGGTTGGATCTCAATGGCGCGCAAGCGTTCCGCGGTATGGCAGCGCCGGGCGTGTCTCCTGCTGGCCAGGGCGTCATCTACTTCGACAGCACGTCGAACACTTTCAAGGTAAGCCAGAACGGTGGCGCCTTTGCCGATCTTTTGGGGGGTGGAGGAGGAGGCTCCCCCGCCGGGTCCTCCACCGAGCTCCAATACCGCAACGGAAGTGCTTTTGGCGCGACGACGGGCATGACATGGGATGCGACCAACCGCGCGCTGACTTTGGCAACGGCCGCTAATCCCGCCGCTTCCGCTTTGACCCTCACCGGGGGCGCCTTGACCGGGACGACCAGCTATCCCGTCCTCAACATGACGCAGACGTGGAACAACTCTGCGACCACATTCACTGCTTTGCAATTGAGCGTAACGAACACCGCGTCTAACGCGAGCTCTAAGCTGTTGGATCTCTCGGCCGGTGGGGCGAGTAGGTTTTCGGTTTTAAGCAGCGGCGCCACCACTGCTGGTGGCACTATCTCGAGCCAAAACGTTTCAGGTAATAACTTTTCCACAGCAACTTTGGGGTCTAATTACGGTTACGCAGCCACTGGTTCGAACATGACCTCTGGCAGGGCATTTACTGTATGGGGGTCAGGCACTGGGGTTAGTTCCGGCTTTACGGGAGACATGATTAACGTAAGCCCGACCCGAAGCGTTACGACAGCAGCCACAGTGACCGATACTGGTAATTATCTCGATATAGCGAGATCAAACAGTACCACTATCGCGGGCGCTACGTTCAACCACACCGGCGATCTTGTTACGTTGACGTCGACCATGACCCCGACCGCGGGGACGATCACCGACAGCTCCCGTATCCTTTACGCCGCCCAGAACTATGCGAGCGCGTCCGGAAACGTCGTCGAGATCGTCAACAATGGTACCGGGGCTTCATTCAGGGTTAACGATGACGGCACAACGACTGACAGTACGCCGTTCTTCATCGATGCGAGTGGAAATGTGGGGATTGGGACGGCAAGCCCAGGCTATCCGCTGCAAATTGCCAGCGGTTCTGCCCAATATCCGACGGCGCTGGGCATTATGCCTTCAACGCACGCAACATCCCGCCGCGCAGCCCTGACGATTGACGACTGGTTGGTATTGCAGGACGGCAGCGGCAACGGCACGAAGGATTTTGGCATCTGGCAGAGTACGCCGGGCGCAATGCGCCTGTACATAGGCACCACCGGCAACGTTGGCATCGGGACGACAAATCCGGTTGCCAAGCTTCATGTTGCAAATGGCGCGATTAGACTCGACAACAGCCAATCACTAACATGGACTGGAACTGGAGGTTGGAACGGATCGACCACGGGTACGCAGATTTTCAAGTACTCTGATAATAACCTCTATTTCGACACGTATGACGGTTCACATGTCTTCAGACGTGCCTCGTCTGCTGAAAGCATGCGTATCAGTAGTACCGGGAACGTCGGAATCGGGACGACAGCGCCAGCCCACCGTCTGCATGTCGTAGGCAATGCCCGCGTAGACGGTGTAGTCTATGTCAACAACACGAATTTCTCTATTGCCCACGATGGCTCGAACGCCAGCATCAACAATTACGCGGGTGCACAGCTCTGGTACAATCAGGTCGGTACGGCCGATGCTGGGCTGGCTTATCGCTACCACGCCACCACCGGCAATGCCGCCGTCTTTGACATCTACCGCAACGGCAACGCTTGGATCGCCGGAACTTTGACACAAGCCTCCGATCGCAGGCTGAAGCACAGCATCTCGACGCTTGATGACGCCTATGGCCTTGCCGCCATCTCCCGCCTACGACCGGTCAGCTTCAAGTGGAATAATCGGGACGATAGCGCCTCCAAGGAAATTGGCTTGATCGCGCAGGAGGTCGAAGCGGTCGTTCCCGATGTCATCACCACAGGCGCCGACGCGATGAAAACAAAAAGCATCGCATACAGTCAACTCACACCGATTCTTATTAAGGCAGTCCAGGAGCTCCAGCGTTACCTCGATGCTCTGAGGGACCGTCTCACAGCTCGGTTGGACAACCATGATGCCGAGATCGCCGCGTTGAAAGCCGAGAACCGGTCTCTGCTCGCGCGGCTGGAACGACTTGAAGCGGCCAACGACAATCAGGAAAAGGCTATCCAGGCACTGTCGTCACCCAATAGCACGCTCCACAACTTGCGTGGTAACGATAGAGCTCCGATCGCGGCAATCGAACGAATAGACCACGTTCAACACAGCGGTGACCGTGCTCGCGTAAACGCGATTGATAATCCTGCGGAGGCCACCAAGTAGCACCACCTCGCAACAATGACACGTTGAGTCCTTTCATCCTGGCGCAGGTCCGGGCGAGTTCCAAAATGACGACACAAGCTAACACGAGCGGCGATCGTCAGCTCCGGCCGAGACACTTGCCTTCACGTTCCCGCGATCGCCGTCACGGTCTTGTAGAGCAGGAGCAGGATGAGCTCCGCCAGCACCACCAGCCGCAGCACCATCGTGCTGTCCGTGGGCGGGCCATTGCGAGGGGGTGTCGGGCGTGGGGCATTGGC
>RFSW01000081.1 GCA_009923755.1 Betaproteobacteria bacterium
ATAGCTCAGCTGGGAGAGCGCCGCGTTCGCAATGCGGAGGTCGGGAGTTCGATCCTCCTTCGGTCCACCACATACGCGTTGTGACCCGGCCCCGGGGTCCGGCCCATGGCCGTAAACGGCCATTACCCGACCCGCCGCGCTCCGCTTACGCGGTGGTTGCCGCCGAGGTCGTGATGGTCGACCCGCCCGACCAGCCCGGCTTGGCTGAGTAGCGCCGCCACAGCCAGCCCTTGGTCCCAACCGTGTTCCACCAGTAGCCATCCGCCGGGACCAAGGTGCGCCGGCGCGCCGGCGATGATCGCCCGCAGCGCGTCCAGGCCATCGCCGCCGGGTGTGAGGGCCGCGGCCGGTTCGAAGCGCAGATCGCCTTCGCCCAAGTGCGGGTCGCGCCCCGCGATGTAGGGCGGGTTGCTGACGATGATGTCAAACAGCCCCTCGGCCGCTGCATACCAATCCCCCCGCGCAAAGCACACATTTGCCGCGCCGAGCGCCTCTGCGTTGCGCCGCGCTACCGCAAGTGCCTGCACACTGCTGTCGGTGGCCAGTACGTTGGCACGCGGGCGCGCCAACGCAATGCTCACCGCCACACAACCGCTCCCCGTACCGAGATCGAGGACCCGGGCGGGAGTATCTTCGGGGATCATCGCCAGCGCCGCGTCGACCAGTGTCTCGGTGTCGGGCCGCGGGATGAGCACATCGGGCGTTACGGTGAAACGATGGCCATGGAACTCGCGCCAGCCGAGGATGCAAGCGATCGGCTCGCCGGCCTTGCGGCGCGTCACCCAGCTGGCCAACCGTTCGCGCTGTGCCGGGCTCAGCGGTGTCTCGCCGTGGCTAATCCAGCGTCCATCGTTGCAGCCGCTGGCTTCACGCACCAACACGCGCGCATCGACCGTGTCGATCTGACAGCGCGCCCAGGGCCATGCCTCGCCAAGCGTGGCCGGGCAGTCCCCCGACCCTGAGTTCACCCCCGTGCTGTTCATGCCCCCGCCCTCCTTGGCCAGCGGCTCACCCCTGGCCAGCCAGCGCCGCCAACAGCTCGGCCTGGTGTGCCGCCCGCAAGGCGCCCACCAGTTCGCCCAAGTCCCCATCCATGATGGCGTCGATCTTGTAGAGCGTCAGGTTGATGCGGTGATCGGTGATCCGCCCCTGCGGAAAGTTGTAAGTGCGGATGCGCTCCGAGCGGTCGCCGCTGCCGACCAGGCTCTTGCGTTCGCTGGCGATCGCCGCCTGCTGCTCGGCCTCCTGCGCGGCCTTGATGCGCGCCGCCAGCACGGCCAGCGCCTGTGCCTTGTTGCGATGCTGTGAGCGGTCGTCCTGACATTCGACGACGATACCCGTGGGCAGATGCGTCACACGCACCGCGGAATCGGTTTTGTTGATGTGCTGCCCACCCGCACCACTGGCGCGAAAGGTGTCGATGCGCAGGTCGGCCGGGTTGATGTTGACTTCGGCCAGTTCGTCGGCCTCGGGCATCACCGCCACCGTGCAGGCCGAGGTATGAATGCGGCCCTGCGACTCGGTGGCCGGCACGCGCTGCACGCGGTGGCCGCCGCTCTCGAACTTAAGCAGTGAGTAGGCACCGTCGCCGCTGATGCGAGCGATCACCTCTTTGTAGCCACCCAGGTCTGACACGTTGCTGGAGACCACCTCGACACGCCAACCGTTTCTTTCCGCATAGCGCGAGTACATGCGGAACAGGTCGCCAGCGAACAAGGCGGACTCGTCACCGCCGGTGCCAGCACGAATCTCAAGAAACAGGTTGCGGTCGTCGTTGGGGTCACGCGGCAGCAGCCCGGTCTGCAGTTCGGCTTGTAGCGTTTCGCGGCGCGCCTCGCAGGCAGCGATCTCCTCCCTCGCAAGCTCTGCCATGTCCGGATCGCCGGCCATCTCCCGCGCGGTGGCGAGGTCGTCCTCATTGCGCTTCCAGGCGTGATAGCGCTCGACCACATCGCCGACCTCGGCATGTTCGCGGGTGAGCTTGCGGTACTGGTCGAGGTTGCTGGCGGCATCCTCGCTTGCCAGCAGCCGGTTGATCTCGTCGAGCCGTTCTTCAAGTCGCGCCAGCCGGTCGAGCAGGGCCGGATTCATGCCGCGCTGCCCAGAAAGCGTTCGTGAAGGAACAGCGTGCCGGGATGCTCATCAAAGGGGTGCGCCTCGGCTCGGGCGCCGCTTGCCGCCGGCGTCATGGCCAGCCCCTAGTCGACGTGACCGGAATCTACTTGACCCGGGTAGAGCCTCGCCAGCCACTTCACCAAGTCGGCACGCTCACCCTCGGATGCGCTACTCACCGCCTTGGTCGGGCCGTGCATCAACTTGTTGGTGAGCGACTGCGACAACGCCTCGACAACCGCGGCCGGGTCGTCGCCACGGGCAAGTTGCTTGACCGCCGCCTCGACAGCCGCTTGCCGAGCCATTTCAGCACTCTCGCGCAACTGGCGGACCACCGGCACCGACTCGCGCGCTGAGAGCCAGCGCATGAAGTCCGCGACCCGCACATCGATGATGGACTCGGCACTGCTCACCGCCTCACGGCGACTTTCGACATTCTCACGGACGATGTGCGCGAGATCGTCCACCGCGTACAGAAACACGTCGTTGAGCTGCGCAACCTCGGGTTCGACATCGCGCGGCACGGCCAGATCGACGATGAACAGCGGCTTGCGCCGGCGTGCCTTGATGGCCCGCTCGATCAGACCCTTGCCGATGATCGGCAGCGGGCTGGCGGTGCTGGTGATGATGATGTCGTGCTGCGCCAACACCAGCGGCAGGTCGTTGAGGCTGATCGCCTGCCCGCCGAAGCGGCGCGCCAGCTGGTCGCCGCGCTCGACGGTGCGGTTGGCCACGGTGACAGCGGCCGGCTTCTGGGCGGCAAAGTGCGCCGCACACAACTCGACCATCTCGCCGGCACCAATGAACAGCACCTTCTCGCGGCTCAGGTCGGGGAAGATGCGCTCCGCCAGACGCACCGCTGCTGCAGCCATCGACACCGAACGGGTGCCGATCTCGGTCTGCGCGCGGACGTCTTTGGCCACTGCGAAGGAGTTCTGGAACAGCTTGTGCAGCATCCAGCCCAAAGTTCCGGCGGTCTCCGCAGACTTGGCAGCCTGCTTCATCTGGCCAAGGATCTGTGTCTCGCCCAGCACCATCGAATCGAGCCCGGCGGCCACGCGGAAGGCATGGCGCACCGCAGCCTCGCCCGGCAATTGGTAGAGGTGATCGGCCACCGTGTTGGCCGGCAGCCGATGGAAATCCGCTAGCCAGTCGATGGCCGCCTCAGGCTCATGCGTGTGGCAGTAGACCTCGGTGCGGTTGCAGGTCGACAAGATTGCCGCCTCCGACACCGGGCGCGCTTCGACCAGGTTGCGCAGCGCGTCGTTGACCCGCTCGGCGGGAAAGGCCACGCGCTCGCGCACGTCGAGCGGGGCGCTCTCGTGGTTGAGGCCAAAGGCGAACAGCGACATGGGCAGGGCGGCGTTCATCGGTCTAGGGTGCTTGTCTCAGGATTCTAGTCGCGTTGCGACAGAGTCTCGCCGTTGCGTGTGGCGGACCGGTACGAGTCCGGTTCGGTCTCCTTGAACTGCAGGGCATAGAGCCGGGCATACGTGCCTCCCCTGCGGATGAGTTCGTCATGGGTACCTGACTCTACGACATGTCCGGATTCCATGACAATAATTCGATCGGCTTTTTCCACTGTAGACAGCCGGTGGGCGATGACCAGTGTGGTGCGCCCCTGCATCAGGCGCTCGAGCGCCGCCTGCACTTGCTGCTCGGATTCGGAGTCGAGCGCCGAGGTCGCCTCATCGAGGATGAGGATCGGCGCATCTTTGAGAATGGCCCGGGCGATGGCGAGGCGCTGGCGCTGTCCGCCCGACAGTCGCACGCCGTTCTCACCGATCAGGGTGTCGAAGCCCTGCGGCATCTCGCGGATGAAGCCAGCGGCAAAGGCAGCCTCAGCTGCCGCCTCGATCTCGGCGCGGCTGGCGTCGCGCCGGCCACCGTAAGCGATGTTGGCGGCCACCGTATCGTTGAACAAGACCACATCCTGGCTCACCAACGCGATCTGTCGGCGCAGGTCGGCCAGCGGCAGGTCGGCGACATCGATGCCGTCGATCTCGATCTGCCCGGCCTCGGCTCGGTAGAAACGCGGCAGAAGATTGGCCAGCGTGGTCTTGCCACTGCCGCTGGCGCCCACCAGAGCAAGCATCTCGCCGGGCGGGATGCGCAGATCGATGCCCGAGAGCGCCTCGCGGCCGCCTGCGTCGTAGCTAAAGCGCACGCCACGCAGGGACACTTCACCCTTGGCGCGCGGCAAGCTGCGCGTGCCCGGGTCGTGCTCAGGCGTCTGATCGATCAAGTCGAAGACGCTTTCGGCAGCCGCCAACCCACGCTGCAGTTGTTCGGTCACGCCGGTCAGGCGACGCAGGGGCGGCATCACCATCAGCATGGCCAGCATGTACGACACGAAACTGCCGACCGACAACTCGCCGGCTTTGGCCTGCCCGGTGGCGATCCAGATGACGATGGCAACTGCCGTGGCGGTGACCAGTTGCACGACAGGCATGCCGGCTGCCGTGGTGGCGGATTGGCGCAACAGGAAACGCCGAACCTTGGCAGCGGCGTCGCGAAAGCGACTGGCTTCATAGTCTTGTCCGCCATAGACCTTGATCACGCGGTGCCCGCCGATGGCTTCATCCAGCACATGGTTCATCTCGCCCATGGCCGCTTGTGCGCCCCGGCTTGCGCCGCGCAAGCGGCGCGCGATCTTGCGGATGAGAAACGCGACCAGCGGTGCGACCAGCAGAACCACGAAGGTGAGTTGCCAGTTGAGCCAGAGCAGCCAGGCGATCAGCCCCGCGACCACCAGCGATTCCTTGACCACCGTGGTGAGCGCGTTGGTGGCAGCGGTCATCACGTTGGCCACATCAAAGCTCACTTTCGACATCAGATTGCCCGATGCCGAGTGGTCGAAGAAGGGGGTCGGCAGCGTCAGCAGCCGCTCGAACATCTCGACCCGCAGGTCCATCACGACCCGAGTACCGATCCAGGCCACTGCGTAGTCGCTGATATAACCCGCGATGCCACGGACCAGGAAGAGCCCAACGATGAGCCCGGGGATCCAGCTCATCAGCAACGGATCCTTGTCGACGAAGGTGCCATCCAGCATCGGCTTCATCAACGCCGGCATGGCCGGTTCGGTGGCGGCAACGACAGCGAGCGCCAACAAGCCGCCGGCGAAGCGTCCACGATAGGGCTTCACATACTGGAGCAGGCGGAGGTAGAGGCGGCGCCCCGTCGGGCTCGACATGGTGTTGGCGCCGGAAGGATGCCTCCGGCGATAGGCAAAGATTCCAATTATACGGCCGCGCCCGGTGGCATCCGGCGCAGTGCGCTCAGGCGCTGGTCTGCAACTTTCGGTATAGCGTGGCCCGGCCGATGCCGAGTTGTCGTGCAGCCGCTGTCATATTGCCTCCGCAGGCCTCGATGGCCCGACGGATAGCGTCCAGTTCGAGTTGGTCGAGGGTGACTTTGGGGGCGGCGCCCGCCGAGATGGCGGTATCAGTTTGCGCAGCGAGCCTGGCGGCGGCAGCGATCTCGTCGGGCAGATGCTCGAGGCCGATCAGCGGGTCGGGCGTGGCCAGCGCCAGCGCGCTCCGCAGCACATTGGAGAGTTGCCGCAGATTGCCTGGCCAGCGGTAGCAGCGGACAGCGCGAGTGGCGTCGTCATCGAGCCGAAAACGCCCGTCACCGAGGTCGCGCAACATACCGCTGGCGATTTCAAGAATATCCGAGCGCTCACGCAGTGCCGGCAGGGTCGCAGTCAGCCCGGCCAGCCGATAGTAGAGATCCTCGCGGAAGCTGCCCTCGGCGATCAGCCGCTCCAGCAGCTGGTGGGTGGCGCACACCAGCTGGAAGTCCACCCTGACCGGTTCGCCACCGCCCAGTGGCACCACCGTTCGGTCTTGCAACACGCGGAGCAGACGCGCCTGCAGCGACACCGGCATATCGCCGATCTCGTCAAGGAACAGTGTGCCGCCCGCGGCCTGACGCAGGTAACCGACATGCCCCTCGCGACGCGCGCCGGTGAAGGCGCCACTCTCGTAGCCGAACAGCTCCGATTCGATCAGTGTCTCCGGGATGGCCGAGCAGTTCACCGCCACAAACGGGCCGTTGCGACGAGAGCTTTCCTCGTGGACGGCACGCGCCAGCCACTCTTTGCCGGTACCCGTCTCGCCCTGGATGAGAATCGCGAGGTCATGGTCGATGACCTTACGCAGGCGCGTCACCACCCGCTCCATGCCCGCATCACCGGCATGCAGGTCGCTCAGGCAGCGCTGCGTGGCGTGCGCCCCGGTCTCGCGCCGCGGACGGGCAAGGACGCGCGTCTGCCGCACCGCTGCCTGCGGTGCAGCGATCATCGCCACCACCCGCACCCCACGGTGCGTCAGCAGCTCGACGGTGCGTCCGGGATGGGCGAGCGCCTGCACGAACCGCCGGTCGAAGACGCTTTCGAAATCCTGACCGATGAGCTGCGAGAGCGGGACGCCGATCTGAAACTCCGCGCTGCGGTTGGCGGTGAGCACTCGACCTTGCGCATCGATCAGGGCCAAACCCTCGCAGAGCGTGCCGATGAACTCCGGCCGGCTGTGAAAACGCATCTCGAAGGCGCCAGGAAAGGCATCGAAACTGAGGTGGTTCTCGATGGTCTGCGCGGTCATCTTGACCAACGCCAGCGTGTGACTCTGGTGGCCTCGATGGTCGCCAGAGACGTCCAGGGCGCCCACCGTCTCGCCATTTGGAGAGCGGATCGGTGTGGCCGAGCAGGTCAGGAAGCTGTTGGCACGAAAGTAGTGCTCGCTGCCGCAGACTTCCAGCGCCCGGTTCTCGAACAGCGCAGTGCCGATGGCGTTGGTGCCTTTGCTGCGTTCGTCCCAACAGACGCCGGGTTGCAGAGCGACACGCTGCGCTTTCTCGAGAAAATCCTCATCCCCCAAGGAGTGCAGGATCAGGCCTTGGGCATCGGTGAGAACCACCATGCAGCGTGTGTTGCGGATCTGCTCATACAACGAAGCCATGGCCGGAAGCGCCTCATGCGTGAGGCGTTGGTTGCGCTCGATGATGTCGGCCAATTCGCGCGAGGTGAGGCTCTCGAACATCTGCCGCGCGCCCGTGTCGAGGCCCAACCCGACGCAGCGCTCCCATGACTGAGCGACGCTCTCGGGCAGATTGCCGATGCTCACCATGCCGTCCGTGTCGAGGGCGGCTCGCGCGATGCCCAGCGGCCGCAGGCCTGCGGGCTGTGTATCAGACACGTTGACTCTCCTCACCAGACCGGCCAAAACGGCCGGAACGCCGTGTCGCCGTCGGCTCGGAAGCCGCAGCGATCTGTTTGTGGCACTGCACGATTTGTAATGCGTCCAAACTCGGGTTCAGTATAGGCCTTTGCTGTTATCGACGCATAGCTTGAACCCGACTCGCCTAGAATCCTGCGAGGCATACTCGACCCGCCGCCACCTCGTCAAAAAAGCGTCACCCAAGATGGACCTATTTCTCCCACGTTGTTGTTGCAGCCTGATTGTCGCCATGGGCTTGCTGGCCGGTGGCGCGCAGGCCCAGACGCCGGTCGACCCTGTCGGCGAACGGGGCCGCTGGGCGGATATGCAGCGGCAGTTCTATCGCGACGGCGAGGTCACCTTCGATCCGCGTGTCCGTGTCGACGTGCCGGGCAATGCCGAAGACGCGATGAACGTTCCAGTGGCGGTCGACGCGCGTGCGCTCGCCGCAGAGGAGATCGATCGCATCGTCGTGGTGGCGGACTACAACCCCATTCTCAAAGTGCTCGAGTTCGAGCCCGGCGTGGCAGCACCTTATCTTGCGTTTCGGATGAAGGTGCAGCAGACCACGCCGATCCGCGCAGGCGTGCGGCTCAAGGACGGCCGCTGGCGGGTCGGATCGGCGGTGGTGGCGTCGCAAGGCGGCGGCTGCACAGCGCCGAGCACCGGGCGCAGCGTGGCGGGTTGGGAGCGCACACTCAATTCGGTGAGCGCCCGGCAGTTCGAATCGACGGCCGGCAATCGCCTGCGTTTCTCGATCCTGCATCCGATGGATACCGGTCTCGCCAATGGTATTCCCGCGTTTTTTATCGACGAGCTCAGTATCCGCGATGCTGAGGGCCGGGTCGTCGCACGCATCTGGCCGGCCGAGCCGGTGAGCGAGAACCCGGTGTTCACGCTGGAGCTCGGCGGAGTGTCGCGGGTGAC
>RFSW01000082.1 GCA_009923755.1 Betaproteobacteria bacterium
GTGTCGACCCACCACGCGGGCGGGGTGTACTGGTCGAGGTAGATGGTGACGGGGGTTTCGGTGCGCATAAAGAATGGGCGATGGGGCTACTGGGCGGACGAGTCAGGCATGGTAGGCGGTCCCGGCGAAATTACCGCTCATCGCCTGCTGCTATTCGTCGGTTTCTTCGTGAGCGTCTCTGGTCGTGACCAGCGAATAGGTCATGTGGGCGAAAGTCCGCGGCAAATTATTACTGGTCAATCAAGAAAACGCATCGACATGGTAGCCTTAAGCACAGTTCAATGTGCTTAACATGAAATTTCCTTGAAAGACGTATCTGATCAACAAGTTGCAGAGCACCTTAAGCGGCTCAATCCGTGGTGGGTGGTCGGCCCGGTGGGTGACCTGACACTCGGATACCGCCCCCGAGCCTACCTTCCGCTGGTCAGGCAGTTGCTCATCGACGAGGGCTTGCGTCGCGCCGTGGTGTTGCTGGGGCCGCGGCGCGTCGGCAAAACCATTCTGATTCGGCATCTCATTGCCGACCTTCTGCAGTGCGGTGTGGCGCCGGGGCGTATCGCCTATATCGAAATGGACCATCCACTGCTGCATGGTCAATCCATGGAGTCGCTCATCAGGCAGATCGAGGAGGCCACACCGCATGGCGAGGGTGCCCGCTACCTGTTCTTTGATGAGATCCAGTCGCATAAAGACTGGGAGAAGCACCTCAAGCCCTTGGTGGATCACCGTCCGGACCTTCGCATCCTGGTGTCGGGGTCGGCTGCGGCGGCGCTCAAGCGGCAGAGTACCGAGTCGGGCGCGGGACGCTTTACCGATTTTCTCCTGCCCCCGCTGACTTTCTCGGAGTACCTGTCGCTGCGCCCAGAGCCTGCGGCGATTCGCGAAGAAGATCTCGGCCTGTATTCGCTCGAGGACATCCATCGGCTCAATGGCCAATTCGTTGATTACGTGAACTTTGGCGGCTATCCAGAGTTGGCGCTGTCGCTCACGGTCCGCAGCAATCCGGAGCGCTTCGTAAAGTCCGATATCGTGGACAAGGTGCTGCTGCGCGATCTACCGCAACTCTACGGCATCAAGGACATCCAAGAACTCAATTCACTCTTCACGCTGTTGGCATTCAACACGGCAGAAGAAGTCTCGTTTGAGCAGTTGTCGCAGAGGAGCGGCGTCGGCAAGCAGACCATTCAGCGCTACATCGAGTACCTGGAGGCGGCATTTCTCATCAAGCGGGTCTTCCGCGTGGACCAAGATGGCAGGCGTTACCAGCGTGAGCGCAACTTCAAGGTCTATCTGACCAACCCGGCGATGTACACGGGCCTTTTTGGAGCCAGGAATCCGGACGAATCCGAGTTCGGCCATTTGGTAGAGACAGCCGTATTCGCGCAGCGCTTTCACGAGGATGCGAGGCTTAACTACGCTCGCTGGGGCAGCGACCACAGCGAGGTCGATTTGGTCGAGTCATCTCTTGCGAACAAGCCGGTTTCTGCGCTGGAGATCAAATGGAGCGACCGCCATATCGACCGGTTGGACGAACTCAAGGGGTTGACCAAGTTCGCCCGTTTTCACAACTTGCCGGTTGTTTGGGCGACCACGCGGACCAAGTTCGGCAAGCTGGATATTGATGGGGGTGACCTTCGCTTTTGGCCGGCGGCTGTGCTGGCGTTCCACTACGGCGTGCAGGCAGTGGTTGGGCGTGTCTCGGACTACGAGGCGCGCATCAAGGGTATCGATTCCTGACTAGGTAGCCGAGGCTGGGGGTTCTTTGGCCGAGGCCTCGCGCGCGATCGCCGCGGCAAGCTCTGTCGCGCGCTGAGCCGCCAGTTGCAGCATCTCCTCCCGGCTCGCCGGCGTCTCCAGGCTGATGCGGCCCAGCGCCCCGTCGCGGTAGTCCTGCAGCAGGGTCAGCGCGGCTTTCTCGAGGTCGATGCCGCCGCCCTTCACCAGAAAGCCGCGCCGCCGCGCCACCGCCTCGACCAGGCCCTCGCCATCGAGCGTGGCCACCGCATCCGGCGTCAGCTTGTAGCGCTCCGCGACGCGGCCGGCGTAGCGCACCAGCAGCATCGCCCCAAGCTGCGCCGCCACCTCTTCGTCGATCACCGCGTTTCGGCCGATGGCGTGGCTGGCGGCCAGCATGTAGCCGTCCGAGTCGTGTGCGATCTTGGGCCACATCATGCCGGGGGTGTCGATCAGCACCGTGTTCTCGTCGAGGTCGAGCCGCTGCTGCGTCTTGGTCACCGCCGGCTCGTCGCCGACCTTGGCCACGCGGCGCTTGAGCAGTGCGTTCATCAGCGTGCTCTTGCCCACATTGGGGATGCCCATGATGATCAGCCGCAGCGGCTTGCCCGGGCCGGTGCGGTAGGGCGCCAGCTTGGCCGCCAGTCCGCGCACCTTGGCCACATCGCTCTGCTGCTTGCACGACAAGGCGACCGCCCGCACATCCGGTTGCGCGGCGTAGTGGGCCAGCCAGGCCTTGGTCGCTTCCGGGTCGGCCAGATCCGCCTTGTTGAGGATCTTGAGGCAGGGCCGCTGCCGGTGCCGACGCAGCTGGTGGATCATCGGGTTGGTCGATGCCTCGGGGATGCGCGCATCGACCACCTCGATCACCACGTCGGCGGCCGCAAGCGTCTCGCCCGCCTTCTTGCGGGCGGCGGCCATGTGTCCGGGGAACCACTGGATGGGCATCCGCCTGTGTCCTCTACTAGATAAGTCCGAGTTCCTGGGCGCGGATGACGGCCTGCGTGCGGTTGGCCGCACCGAGCGCGTCCAACACCGCGGCGACATGCAGTTTGACCGTGCCTTCGACGAGGCCGAGATTCAGCGCGATGCGCTTGTTCGGCTGGCCTGCGGCCATGGCCTGCAGCACGTCGAGTTGGCGCGGCGTGAGGTGGACCGGGCTCTCTCTCTCGACCGGCGGCGGCTCCCACGAACCGTCGAGCAGGGCGGCGAGCGTGGCGCGCATCTTCTCCGGGCTGGCCGCCTTGGAGAGGAAGCCGAGTGTGCCGGCACTGCGCGCACGCGTTGGGTCGAGCGGGCTGTCCGACCCGGAGACGACAAAGATGGGCACGCCAGGGTAGTCCCGGTGCAGCGCCGCGATGCTTGGGAAACCCTCACTCCCTGGCATGCGCAGGTCGATCAGCAACAAGTCCGCGGGTGGATCTGACGCCAGCGCTGAGCGGACAGCCTCGAGGGTCTCGGCAGAGGCTACCTCCGCGTCCGGATCCAGTTCGAGCAGGAGCCGCGAGATTGCGTCGCGGTAAAGCGGATGGTCGTCAGCCACGAGGATACGCATGCGCGCATTCTAGGGGTCAGTCGCGTACGCCTTCGGGGTTTGCCACTTCGTTCGGCTTTAAGCGGTACATACTGGCGCGAATGTCTTAGACAAATTCCTATGCTGGTCGATCACTTGGCTGCAAAAGTTGCCGACTACACCCTCCCCTCATTTCGACGGTTGTGGCTGGTGCTCACGACCCTGCTTGCCGGCTTGTTACTGAGCGCGTGGGCGTACGTTGCGCTTCTGGACCTCTCGCGAGGCCGTGAGCGTGCGCTTCTGGAGGAGCAGGTTGCAGCGCGTGCAGAGTCGTTGCAACGTCTGCTCGATCGTGCGATCGGCTCGCTTAATTCGGTGCGCGCCTACCAAACTGCTGTCGGTGTCGAGGACGCCGAACGATTTCGCCGTTTTGTCATGGCTGAGGCGGGTTTCCACGACGGTACACGTGCGCTCGCCTGGGCGACCTACGTTCCTCATGCAGAGCGCGAAGCGTTCGAGTCGCGCCTGCTGCAGCGCGGAGAGCGCAGCCTCGGCATTTTTGAGGACACCGGCTACGGTGCGCTGACCCGGGTGCCGGATCGCGAAACCTATTTCCCGGCGAATTTCATCATCGCTCTGTCGGGCAGCGACATCTCGCCAGGCCTCGACCTCGCTGCGCCACCTTGGCGCGGACAGGCCATCCAGCGCGCGGTTGCGAGTGGCCGACCGGCGGTGACCAAACTTCGGCTCTCCTCGGTCTGGACTGATCGGCAGGAGCAGGTTTTTCAGGCTTTTCTGCCGGTCTATGCGGATGAGGCGTCGAGCACCACCATCGAGAACGACTTGTCTGCTGGCGGAACTTTGGTGGAGACGGTGCAGGACGGCACCAAGACTTTGGCACCACCCGTGGGTCTGGCGATGGGGGTGTTCTCGCTTACCGCCCTCACTTCGCAAGTGTTCGACGCCGAGCGCGACGATTTCGACGTCTGGTTGTTCGACCCGGCGTCGGCACCCGTTGAGCGCTTCCTCTACGGGTTGCGCGACGGTAGCGACGATCCGATTCTCGAGGAGGTGCGCGAGCGTTTTGTCCGCGACGGCCGTGGCGTTGAGCGCCGCATTCGTGTGGCTGATCGGGAGTGGCTGCTCTACGCTCTCCCGCGCAGTGCCGGGGGCGCCGTACTGCTGCCTTTGGCCGGTCTGGCTGCTGGTCTCGCGCTGACTGGACTGCTCGCGGTCTACCTGTTCATCGCTTTGACCCGTGGACTCCAACTGAGCCGGCTCAACCGCGAACTGGCTCGTGAACAAGTCGACGCGGCGGTGCAGCGCACCTTGGCGCGTGAGGCGCAGGCCACAGCCGCTGCGCGAACCAGTTTCCTGGCCCGTGCCAGCCACGACCTGCGTCAGCCACTGCACGCCCTCGGGCTCTATCTTGCGCATCTCCAAGGCAACCCTGATGCCTCCCGCGATGCCGATTTCATGCGTCGACTCCGCGACAGCGCCGATGGTCTGGCCGGGTTGTTTGAGGCTACGCTCGACATCGGCCGTCTTGAGAGCGGTGCTTTGGTGCCTGAGCGTCGCTCTCTTGCCCTTGGTTCCTTCTTGGAGATTCTGCTTGGCGAACACGCGGCGATGGCTGAGTCGCATGGTGTGGCGCTTCGACTCGCTGGCTACGCGGAGGCTACCGCGGATACAGATCCGCTGCTGTTCGGCCGGATCGTTCGCAACTTGGTCGGGAATGCACTGGTTCACGCGGCACCAAGGCGCATCGAACTGCGTGTCACTGCCCGCACGGACCGCATCGATTTGCGCGTAAGCGATGACGGCCGAGGCATTTCGAGCGCGGACCGCGAGCGGCTGTTCGCCCCCTTTGAGCGGGGTGGAAGCAGCGACGGCGCGGGTCTCGGTCTGGCCATCGTCCGCGAACTGGCAGCAGCGCTGGGGATACGCATACGCCTGCGTTCACGACTTGGCCGGGGCAGCGTTTTCTGCCTCTCGCTGCCGATTGCCCGCGATATGGCGGCCTCTGTCACTTCGGAAGATGGCGAGCGCTCCGGAGGACTTGCCGATGCGGCTGTTCACCCCCCACCCCGCCATCCCTGGCTCACGGGTTTACGGGTGCTTATCGTGGATGATGACCCGACAGTACTCGACGCAACGGCTCGCATCGTTGAGAGCTGGGGTGCGTCGGTCAGCCGCGCCCATAGTCTTGCGACGGCAAAAGTTGTCATCGAGGCGGGTCTTCCTCATCGGCTGCTGGTCGATTACAGCTTGCCCGATGGCATCGGCAGTGACTTGGCACGAAGTTGGCAGGCCGCGACAGGTTCCCGTGCTGTCGTGATCACTGGTGAAGCCCTGTTGGAAGACGCTCGCGAACTGCTCGTGGTGCGCAAGCCGTTGACTGCACTGAAGTTGCGTACCGCCCTCGAGTCGGTCGCCAGACCGCTCGGCGAGCCAGCTCCAGGATGACCACCACAGCGGGATATGTCGTTCGATAGCGTTGACATGGCCTTTAGCGCCAGTGAGCCTTAGCGTCAGTTGCGGCCCTCCAGACATCGCTGTTTGGAGATGCTGGTCGCGCAAGACGCGGTGTTTGCTTACGGGGGGGCTTTCATGGGTGCTGCAGGCGAGGTCAAGCTGTTCCACGGGGGCTGTCCGCACGATTGTCCGGACACCTGTTCGATGGTCTACGAGGTGCAGGACGGCAAACTCATCGGTGTGCGCGGCAATGCCGAGCACCCGATGACCCGCGGCGGCCTGTGCGTCAAGCTCAAGGACTACGAAAAGCGCCACGCCCATCCGGATCGCTTGTTGTATCCGATGAAGCGCGTCGGCCCCAAGGGCAGCAAGCAGTTCGAGCGCATCAGCTGGGACGAAGCGCTCGACACCATCGTCGGCCGCTGGCAGGCGCTCATTGCTGAGCACGGCCCGCAGTCCATCATGCCCAACAGCTACCTCGGCCATCAGGGCCTGGTGCACGGTCTCAATGGCGGTGACGCCTTCTTCAACCGCCTGGGGGCGACTGTTTGCGAGCGCACCTTCTGCGGCGAAGGCTCGTGCACAGCGTGGCTTCTCACGGTCGGCCCGACCGCCGGCGTCGACCCCGAGAGCTTCATCCACTCCAAATACATTGTGATCTGGGCCTGCAACTCGGTCAGTACCAACCTGCACCACTGGCACATCGTCAAGGACGCGCAAAAGAAGGGCGCCAAGGTCGTGGTGATCGACTCCTACGCCTCACGCACTGCAAAGGAGGCCGACTGGCACATCGCGCCGCGGCCCGGCACCGACGGCGCACTGGCGATGGCGATGATGAACGTGATCATCGGTGAGGGTCTGGTCGATCAGGACTACGTCGACAACTACACGGTTGGCTACGCTGAACTCGCTGAGCGCGCTTCAACCCGAACCCCTGAGTGGGCGGAGGCCATCACCGGTATCCCCGCCGCCGACATCCGCCGCTTTGCCCGCGAATACGCCACCACTCAGCCGGCGGCAATCCGTCTGGGTGTCGCACTCGAGCGCAACTACGGCGGCAGTCAGGCGATCCGCGCCGCGGCCTGCCTGCCGGCGCTGGTCGGCGCCTGGCGCCATGTCGGCGGCGGCGCGCTGCAGTTCCCGGTGTGGGAGCACCCCTACCGCTTCGACGTCATCAGCAGGCCGGACCTCATCCCTGAAGGCACCCAGGTGGTCAACAACCTGCAGCTTGGCCGCGTGCTGCTAGGCGAGATCGAGCTCAAGGTGCCGATCCGCTCGATGATGGTGTGGAACACCAACCCGGTGACGCAGGCGCCCGAGACTGACAAGATCATCAAGGGCCTGCAGCGCGAGGATCTGTTCCTCGTCGTGGCCGACCACTTCCTCTCCGATACCGCCGCCTACGCCGACATCGTCCTGCCGGCCGCCATGGGTGCCGAGATGGAGGACATGATCCTGTCCTGGGGACACCTCTACCTCACCTACAACGCCAAGTGTGTCGAGCCGCCCGGCGAGGCGCTGCCCAACAACGAGATCTTCCGCCGCCTGGCCAAGCGTCTGGGTTTTGAGGAGGACAACTTCAAGTGGTCAGACGGCGAGTGTCTGGAGCACTACGTCGATTGGAGTTCGCCGGCCTGCGAGGGCATCGACCTCGCTTACATGCGCAAGCATGGCTTTGCCAAACTCAAGGTTGGCACCGCCGACACGCGTGCGCGCCACCGCGAGGGCAACTTCCCGACGCCGAGCGGCAAGTGTCACTTCCGCGTCGAGGGCGCCCGCAATTTTGTGGCAGGTCCGTTCCGGCAGATGTACGAGGGGTTCCAGCCGGGTGAGCTGCTCGACGAACTGCCCGACTACGTACCCTCGCGCGAGTCGTCACAGACCAACGCCGCGCTGGCTGCACGCTACCCGCTCAGCATCCTCTCGCCGAAGAGCCACGGCTTCCTCAACTCCTGCTATGCCAACATGGAGCAGAAGATTCGCGGCCAGGGCGAGCAGTTTGTTCTGATCCACAAGCTCGACGCCGAGGCGCGCAAGATCGCCGACGGCGAGCGCGTCGAGGTGTTCAACGACCGTGGCGCCTTCGCGGCGGTGGCCAATATATCCAGCGACGTCAGCCCGGGCGTGGTGGTTGCGACGCTGGGCTACTGGCGGCAGCTGAACCAAGGGACAGTCAATTGCATCAGCTCCGCTGAATTTGGCGATATGGGCCACTCGCCGACCTTCTCCGACAACCTCGTCGAGGTGCGCAAGGCCAGCTGAAAGGGTGGTGTCGGGGGCGTGTCTCCCCCGACACCAGCCCCCGCTCAGTCCGTCAACAGCGCGTTGACCCGCTTCACATACGCCGCCGGGTCTTCCAGCGCGCCGCCCTCTGCCAGCAGGGCCTGGTCGAACAGCACCTGCGCCAGATCGGCGAAGCGCGCCTCGCTTTGCTCGGCATCCAGTCGCTTGACCAGCGCGTGCTCCGGGTTGAGCTCGAGGGTGGGCTTGGACTCCGGCGCCGGC
>RFSW01000083.1 GCA_009923755.1 Betaproteobacteria bacterium
TGGCGCCGCCCTCGATCATGTAGCAGGCCAGCGTCCACGGGCTGCCAGCGAAGCCGATCAGCGGTACGCGTCCATCGAGGCCCTTGCGGATCTGCGACACCGCATCCAGAGCGTATTTCAAGGTCTCGGTCGGGTCCGGCACCTGCAGCGCCTTGATGGCAGCCTCATCGCGGAGCGGCCGCTCGAACTTGGGGCCCTCGCCCTCGGCGAAGTAGAGGCCCAGGCCCATGGCGTCGGGGATGACGAGGATGTCGGAGAACAGGATCGAGGCGTCGAGGTCGTAGCGGTCGATCGGCTGCAGCGTGACTTCGGTGGCGAAATCGGGGTTCTTGCACAGACCGAGGAAGCTGCCGGCGCGCTTGCGGGTGGCGCAGTACTCGGGCAGGTAGCGGCCGGCTTGACGCATCAGCCACAGCGGCGTGTATTCGGTGGGCTGGCGCAGCAGGGCGCGCAGGAAGGTGTCGTTCTTCAGCATGTGGCTGTTCCGCTTGTGTTTGTTATGTGCAGTCCGGCTGAGCGTAACACGAAATTGACACTTTTCTGGACAGCAGAAAGTCCGTTTCGGATTCGCGGTACGCGCCGAGGAGGGTGGCGTGCGGCCCCGGGATACGGGGTCGTATCTGTCGGTCGGACGATGCGGAAACGCTCCGGCATGAGGATGATGTGCCCCATGAACGACGCGACCCGGATTGACGAGGCACCACCCTGGAACCAAAATGGTTCCATCGAGGTAGTGCAAAACCGGGAGGCGTCCGTCATGCCCGTCACCATAACCCTCAAAAACATCCCCGAATCGCTCTACGAGCGGCTCAAGGAGGCGGCGCAGCGCAACCGCCGCAGCCTTAATGGGGAAATACTCGAACGACTGCAAGACTCGGTGGGTGGGTGGCAAGCGCTGAGCGTCGAAGAGCGCCTCGAGCGCATCCGCGCTGCACGGGTCACGCTCAAGGGCGGGCCGTTCGATTCCGAGGAGTTCGACCGCTACAAGCGCGAAGGTCGAGCGTGATCGTCGTCGATACGAACGTCGTCATGGCGCTTTTTGTGCCCTCGGAGCGAATGCCATTTGCTGAAAGGCTTTACCGGGGAGATCCCCGATGGATGGCACCGAGGCTCTGGCGCAGCGAGATGCGGAACACCCTCGGCGGCGCGATCCGCCATGGCCGCCTCGACGCTCGCTCCGCGAAGCAAGCTCAGGCCAGCGCCGAGGATTTCGTCGCGCGTAATGAGATGGAACCATCGTCCGAGGCGGTCTTCGACCTCGTCGCCGCCAGCACCTGTACCGCCTACGACTGCGAGTTCGTGGCGCTGGCGCTGCAACTGGGCGTGCCGTTGGTGACCTGCGACCGGCAGATCCTGCGCGATTTCCCGGAAGTGGCGGTCGACCTGATGGCTACCTAAGGCCCTAAACAAAAACCCGGCACGAGGCCGGGCTTTGCATTTCAAGGGCGCCGGGCTGAGCGCGACCATGTCCCGCAAGGGCCTGCTTGCGGTGCCCCGATTACCAGACGCCGAGATGCTCGAGGATGCCCTTGGCAGCCTCGCGGCCTTCCCACACCGCCGTGACCACGAGGTCAGAGCCGCGCACCATGTCGCCACCGGCGAACACCTTGGGATTGCTGGTCTGGCCGTTGGGGCCGGACTTGGCCAGCTTGATGCGCCCGTCGATGCCGAACTGCGCGAACCACGGCGACGGGCTCGGACGGAACCCGAATGCAATGATCACGCTGTCAGCCGGAATGATCTCCTCGCTGCCCGCCACCTCGACCGGCACGCGGCGGCCGCTGGCGTCCGGCGGGCCAAGTTGGGTGGTCACCACCTTGACGCCCTCGACGCGGCCTTCGCCGACAATGGCCACCGGTTGGCGATTGAACAGGAACTGCACGCCCTCTTCGCGGGCGTTGGCCACCTCGCGACGACTGCCCGGCATATTGGCCTCGTCGCGACGATAGGCGCAGGCCACGCTGGCCGCACCCTGACGCACTGCGCTGCGGTTGCAGTCCATGGCAGTGTCGCCGCCGCCGAGCACCACCACGCGCTTGCCCTGCATGTCGTGAAACACCTCGCCCGGTGGCGCCCAGCCCTGGTTGCGGTTGACGTTGGCCACCAGATAGGGGAGCGCCTCGACCACACCTGGCAGGTCCTCGCCGGGGAAGCCGCCCTTCATCGACGTGTAAGTACCCATGCCGAGGAAGACCGCATCGAACTCGTCAATCAGTTGCTGGAACGAGATGTCGCGGCCGACATCGACGCCGAGCCGGAACTCGACGCCCATGCCTTCCATCACCTCGCGGCGGGTCTGGACGACGTGCTTCTCGAGCTTGAATTCAGGGATGCCGAACGTCAGCAGTCCGCCGATCTGCGGGTAGCGGTCGAACACCACTGGCTTGACGCCGTTGCGCACCAGGATGTCAGCCGCACCCAGGCCGGCGGGGCCGGCGCCGATAATGGCGACGCGGAAGTCGGTCGGCACAACGCCGCTCATGTCCGGGCGCCAGCCCTGCGCGAAGGCGGTGTCGGTGATGTACTTCTCGACCTGGCCGATGGTCACCGCGCCAAAGCCTTCCTCTAGCGTGCAAGCACCCTCGCAGAGGCGGTCTTGCGGGCAGACGCGGCCGCACATCTCGGGCAGCGAGTTGGTCTGGTGCGACAGCTCCGCCGCCTCGAACAGGCGCCCTTCCTGAATCAACGCGAGCCAGTTGGGGATGTAGTTGTGCACCGGGCACTTCCACTCGCAGTAGGGGTTGCCACAGGCCAGGCAACGGCCGGCCTGCTCACCGGCCTGCTCGGCGCCCATGGTGGCGTAGATCTCGCGGTAGTCCTTGATGCGAATGACCGGCTTAGTCTTCTCGCCATCGCGGCGCGGCTTGTCGAGGAACTGAAAGGGATCGCGTTTCATAGTCTTGTCAGGCAGTAACGGCTTCAGCGGCACGCGGCAGGTCAGCCACCAGCGTCTCCATAGTCATGCGACGCGGCTTGACCAGCCAGACGCGTTCCAACGTGGCGTCAAAGTCGGCCAGCAAGGTCTTAGCCCGCGCCGAACCGGTGAGCGCGGCATGACGCTCCATCTGCATCCTGAGGAAGGTGCGGTAGGGCGCACCGTCAGCGCCATTGATGCGGTGGGTATCGACCATCTCACGATTCACGCGACCGGCGAACAGGCCGGATTCGTCATAGATGAAGGCCATGCCGCCGCTCATGCCAGCACCGAAGTTGACGCCGGTGTCGCCCAGCACGATGACGCAGCCGCCGGTCATGTACTCGCAGCCGTGGTCGCCCACGCCCTCGACCACCGCAGAGGCGCCGCTGTTGCGCACGGCGAAGCGCTCGCCGGCCATGCCCGCAGCAAACAACTCGCCGGCAGTCGCGCCGTAGAGGCAGGTGTTGCCGATGATGATGTTGCGGCAGGCCTCGTACTGGGCCGCCTTGGGCGGGAAGACGATGAGCCGGCCACCAGCCATGCCCTTACCGGTGTAGTCGTTGGCATCGCCCTCGACGCGCAACGTTAGGCCCGGCGCGTTCCACACGCCGAAGCTCTGGCCGGCGCTGCCCTCGAAGTCGACGGTGATGCAGTCGTCCGGCAGGCCTGCCGAGCCCCACTTCTTGGCGATCTCACCGGACACGCGCGCGCCGATCGAGCGGTTGTAGTTGCGGATGCCGTAGCGCAGCTTGACCGGCTTCTTGCCCGCGATCGCTGCCGCCGTATCGAGCACCATCTGCTCGGCCAACTCACCCTTGTCGAACGAGGGGTTGCGGTTTTGGATACAGAAGCGCGGCTCGTCGGCCGGGATGTCGCCGTGCGACAGGAGCACGTCCAGCTTGAGCCTCTGTTGCCGCTCGGTCTCGCCGGGCAGCAGTTCGAGCAGGTCGGTGCGGCCGATCAGCTCTTCCAGACTACGTACGCCCAGCTTGGCCAGCCACTCGCGCGTCTCTTCGGCGACGAAGCGGAAGAAGTTGACCACCATCTCGGGCAGGCCGATGAAGTGTTCCTTGCGCAACGTGACGTTCTGCGTCGCGACGCCGGTGGCGCAGTTGTTGAGGTGGCAGATGCGCAGGTACTTGCAGCCCAGCGCGATCATCGGCGCGGTGCCGAAGCCGAAGCTCTCGGCCCCCAGGATCGCCGCCTTGACCACATCGAGGCCGGTCTTGAGGCCGCCGTCGGTCTGCACCAGCACGCGGCCGCGCAGGCCGTTGGCACGCAGCACCTGCTGCGCCTCGGAGAGACCCAGCTCCCACGGCGTGCCGGCGTACTTGACGCTGGTTAGCGGGCTCGCGCCGGTGCCGCCGTCATAGCCGGAGATGGTGATGAGGTCGGCGTAGGCCTTGGCCACACCTGCAGCCACCGTGCCGACGCCCGGCTCGGCTACCAGCTTGACCGACACCAGCGCGTCCGGATTGACCTGCTTGAGGTCAAAGATCAGTTGCGCGAGGTCTTCGATCGAATAGATGTCATGGTGCGGCGGCGGCGAGATGAGCGGGGTGCCCGGCTTGCAATGGCGCAGCCGCGCGATGGTGTCGCTCACCTTGTCGCCGGGCAGCTGACCACCCTCGCCCGGCTTGGCACCCTGCGCGACCTTGATCTGCAGGACCTCGGCGTTGACCAGGTAGGTCGGGGTCACGCCGAAGCGCCCGGAGGCCACCTGCTTGATCTTGGAGGTCTTGACGGTGCCGTAGCGGGCCGGGTCTTCGCCGCCCTCACCGGAGTTGCTGCGGCCGCCGATGCGGTTCATGCCTTCGGCGAGCGCCTCGTGCGCCTCAGGAGAGAGCGCGCCGAGCGACATGCCAGCCGAATCGAAGCGCTTGAGGATGCTCTCCACCGGCTCGATCTCGTCGATCGGCAGCGGCGTCTCGCGCGTCTTGACGTGCATGAGATCGCGGAACATGGCGACCGGACGCTTGTTCACGGTTTCCGCGTACTGGCGGTAGAGCGCGTAGTCGCCTTGCTTGACGGCCTTCTGCAGCTGCTGCACCACGTCCGGGTTGTAGGCGTGGAACTCCTCGCCGAACATAAATTTGAGCAGACCGCCCGCGGTAAGCGGACGCTGCGGGTTGTGCGCAAGCTTGGAGAGCGCCTTGAGGTCGTAAGTTGGCGCCCGAGATACGCGAGACGGTGCCCTTGAGCGCCAGGCCCACGACCTCTTCGTTGAGGCCGACAGCCTCGAACAACTGCGCACCGCGGTAGCTGGAGACGGCCGAGATGCCCATCTTGGAGAGGATCTTGTAGAGACCCTTGTCCATGCCATTGCGGTAGTTGGCCAGCGCCTTGTCCAGGGGCAACTTGACCTCGCCCGAGCGCACGAACTCTGCGATGACCTGATAGGCCAGCCACGGGTAGATGGCGGTCGCGCCGTAGCCGACCAGGCAAGCGTAGTGGTGCGGGTCGCGCACCGAACCCGTTTCCGAAACAATGTTCGCGTTGCAGCGCTGGCCGGCGTCGATCAACGCGTGGTGCACCGCACCGACGGCGAACAGCATCGGCACCGGCAACTTGCCCTTGGGCACATCGCGGTCGGTCAGGACGATCACCACGTGGCCGCTACGCACCGCCTCGACTGCCTGCTGCGCCACCGCCGCGACGGCGTCCTTGAGCGACTGCTGCGCCGGGTCGTAGGCGAGCGAGAGTGTGGTCGCCTTGAAGGCCGGGTCGGCGAGCGTGGTCAGCGCGTTGAAGGCATCGCGCGAAAGGATCGGCGACTCGATGCCGATGCGATGCGCATGGTCGGCGGTCTCTTCGAACAGATTGCGCTCGGGGCCAAAGCAGGTGGCCAGCGACATCACGATCGCCTCGCGGATCGGGTCGATCGGCGGGTTGGTCACCTGCGCAAACTGCTGACGCAGGTAATCAAAAGGCGAACGGACCTTGCGGCTGAGGACCGCCATCGGCGTGTCGTCGCCCATCGAGCCGATCGCCTCGTTGCCGTCCTCGGCGAGCACGCGGATGATCTGGTCGCGCTCCTCGAAGCTCACATTGAACAGCTTCTGCTCAACCAGCAGCGCCTTGGCATCGAGTTGCGGCAGCGCGGCATCCTGCGTGTCACCGAACTCCGGATGCTGCGAATGGGCGTCGAGCCAGGCGCGGTAGGGGTGCTGTTTCTTGAGCAGGTTGTCGATGTCCTCGGACATCAGCAGCTCGCCGGTCTGCAGGTCAGCAACGATCATCTGGCCGGGCTTGACGCGGCCCTTGCGCACCACCTTGGCCGGATCGGCCTCCCACACGCCAATCTCAGACGCAATGGTGAGGATGCGGTCCTCGGTGAGCGCCCAGCGCGCCGGGCGCAAGCCATTGCGGTCGAGCGTGCAGACGGCGTAGCGGCCGTCGGTGAGCACGATGCCCGCGGGGCCGTCCCACGGCTCGCCGTGCATCGAGTTGTATTCGTAGAACGCGCGGATGTCCGGGTCCATCGCGTCGTTGTTCTGCCACGCCGGCGGCACCAGCAGGCGCAGACTGCGGAACAGGTTCGAGCCGCCCATCACCAGCGCCTCGAGCATGTTGTCGAGCGACATCGAATCCGAACCGGTGGTCGAGACGATCGGCCGGATGTCGTCCATGTTGGGGATGAGGTCAGACTCGAACTTGACCTCACGGGCCCGCGACCAATTGCGGTTACCGGCCACCGTGTTGATCTCGCCGTTGTGAGCGAGCATGCGGAACGGCTGCGCCAGGCGCCACTGCGGCCACGTATTGGTCGAGAAGCGCTGGTGGAAAACGATCAAGCTCGACTCGAAGCGCGGGTCGTTGAGGTCGGTGTAGAAGGTCGCCAGGTTTTCCGGCAGCACCAAGCCCTTGTAGCTAATCACTCGGCTGGACAGGGTCGGCTGGAAGTACACCGGATCGACTGGGAACAGCGCCTTCTCGGTGCGGCGGCGAGCGATATAAAGCGCGCGCTCGAAGTGCCCTTCGTCGAGGCTGGCTGGCGCGTTAACGAACACCTGCTCAATGTGCGGCAGGCTCTCCATGGCGTACTTGCCGCACACCGAAGTGTCGATCGGCAGCGCGCGGAAGCCGGCGACCTCGCAGCCCTGCGCGGTCAATTCGGCGCGAATGGCGGCGCGGGCGCGCTCGGCGGCCGCAGCGTCGCGCGACAGGAACACCAGCCCGGCGGCGTAGAGCGGGGCAAGGCTGATGCCAGCATCGGCTGCTACGGCCCGCAGAAAAGCGTCCGGCTTCTTGAACAGCAGACCGCAGCCGTCACCCGACAAGCCGTCGGCGGCCACCGCGCCACGGTGGGTCATGCAAGCCAGCGAAGAGATGGCGGTTTGGACGAGGTGGTGTGCCGGTTTGTCGTCGATCTGCGCGATCAGGCCAAAACCGCAGCTGTCCTGCTCGAAATCGGGGCTGTAGAGAGTGCCTTTGAGCCAGTCCTGGCGATTCATGCGTAAACGATTCCTGCTTGGACGGACCGCAGGTGGCTGCGGTCTAGACAAAAAGGCCCGCATCGCGGGCGTAGGACCTTGGATTTTAGAACCGCGACACCAATCGGGCAATCAGAAATGACGCGGTGCGGCGGAGTTTTTACCCCCTCCGCGAACAGGGTCTGCGGCAGCCGCTCAGACCTTCGGCAAGACCTCGCCACCCCCGAAGATGTGCGCGTGGACGTGGAACACCTCCTGCCCACCCCCCTTACCGGTGTTGATCATGGTGCGGAAGCCATCGCTCAAACCTTGCTGCGGTGCAAGGCGCGCGCCGAGCAGCATCATGCGGCCGACCAGATCGCTGTCGGCGGCATCGAAGTGCGCCAAAGACTCGACGTGCCGCTTGGGGATGACCAGATAGTGCACGCGCGCGATCGGCCGGATGTCATGGAAGACGAAGAAATCCTCGTCTTCGTGGACCTTGTTCGACGGGATCTCGTCGCGCACGATCTTGCAGAAGATGCAGTTGTCGCTCATGGATGGCTCCGTTGGGATTCGAAGTTGTTCGGGCCGCGCCGCGTCAGTTTTTCGGGCGCGCGGCCTTCTCGTCATGCCCCGACACGCCCTCGCGGCGCTCGAGTTCGCGGCGCACGGCATCGGCGTCAAGGCCCGCGTGCGCGAGCAGCACCAGCGTGTGGAACCAGAGATCGGCGACCTCACGCACCATGTGCTCGCAATCGCCGTCTTTGGCCGCCATCACTGTCTCTGTAGCTTCCTCGCCGATCTTTTTGAGAATGGCGTCGAGGCCCTTGTGATGCAGCTTGGCCACATAGCTTGAGTCGGGGTCGGCGCCCTTACGCTCAGCCAGTAC
>RFSW01000084.1 GCA_009923755.1 Betaproteobacteria bacterium
GCTTGCAACCAGGCGGGCGCCTCCACCACGGCCTGCTGTGACGGCCTCACCAGCCACTCATAGACCGCGCCGCTCGGGTGCACGCTTGGAGGGCCGACGATATAGCCGCCGCCGGCGCGGGTATCGAGGGCCGGTGCAAGCTTGCCGACGGTGTTGGTCGCATCATGGAAAAAGGAAAAGACGAACTGGCGACCGCGGCGGCCGTCATAGACGCCGGACTGCAACGTCGGCGTGACGGGAAAGTTGCCGTGCTTCTCGATCAAGGCGGCGAGGGAAGCCTCGCCGTCGTCGTACTTCTTGCGGGCGGGGTCAGGGACGTCCACGTCCAGCACCATGATGCCGCTGCCGGGACCGCAGGCGATGCCGATATTGGCGTCGGGCTTGTCGAACCACCATCGCTTGATCGTGTCGGGGTCGGTGGTGGCGTCTTTGACGCCGTGTTCCGTCGCGGGGATCTTGTCGCGCGGGCGCAAGGGGAAAACGGCCCAGCCGAGGCGGGCGTAAGCAAGGGCGGCGTTTAGCAGGCGGCTCATGCCGCCCCCGCGTGGTCACGGCCGCGCCGCGCGTTGAGGACGTAGTCGACCCAGCCGGGCTTATAGCCGCGCTCGCGGGCGATGGCTTCGAGGGCCTCGCGGTCTTTAGCCTTGGCCACCTCTTGCCGGCGTCGCGCGCGCAGAATTGCGGTGTCGATCTCCACAAGGTCGCCGTGCCGCTTGTCAATCTCGCGGGGCGTGGCGGCGAAGACGTGGCCGCAGTGCAGGCAGGAGGTCGAGGCGGCGTGCACGGCGCCGAAGCAGGAGGGGCAGATTTTGGTCGGCGCCTCGGCTTTGCCGCGCTTGCGCTTGCGGCCGTCAAGGCTCCAGTCGCGCTCAGCGTCGGGCGGGCCGTGGCGGGCGACGTTGCCGGCATGGTCGAGGATGTACGCGCACTGCTTGCCCGGAGCGGCGCGAAGCGCGCGGCCGACCTGTTGCATGTAGAGCCCGAGCGAAGCCGTGGGGCGAAGGAGGATTGCGCACTCCAGCTCTGGCAGGTCGAAGCCCTCGCCGAACAAATCGACAGACGTGAGCACCTTGATCTCGCCGCGGCGGAACTTCGCAACGATGCTCTTGCGGTGGTGCGGCTTCGCCTGGCCGTCCAGCTCCTCGGCGCTGACACCGGCGGCGCGGAAGGCGTCGCGGGTGTGGAGCGCGTGGGCGACGGAAACGCAGAAGACGACGGCCTGGGCGTGCGGGCAAATGCGCTGATAGTGGTCGACGGCGTCGCCAAGGAGGTGCGGGGCGTCCATGACGGTAGCGAGCGCGGAAGGGTCGTAGTCCGCGCCGCGCATTTTCATGCCTTCGAGGTCCGGGGCGGGCTGCGTCCAGATGCGGGGCTTGGTCAGGAAGCCATTGTCAATCAGCCACGCGGTCGAAGGGCCTGGGACAAGGGCGGCGAAAGCGTCGCTCAGGCCCTTGCCGTCGAGGCGCTCCGGCGTAGCGGTTAAGCCCACATGGTAGGCGTCCGGGTAAGCGTCGCGCACCCGCTTCCACGTGCCGGCGGCGCAGTGATGCGCCTCGTCCCAGATGATGAGGTCTGGGGGCGGCAGCTTGTCGAGACGGTTCACCAAGGTCTGCACGCCGCAAAGCGTGACCGGCTTCTTATACTGAACCGGGAAGCCAGCGGCGCAAAAGCCGTGCGGCACGCCGACCGTTTCAAGCGTGCGCGCGGTCTGCTCCACGAGCTCGCGCCGGTGGACGACAAACCAGCAGCGCAAGCCTTTGGCGACGGAACCGTGCATCATGGTCGCGGCGATCACGGTCTTGCCGCCGCCGGTAGGGAGCTGGATCAAAACCCGCCGGTGCACCCGGAGGGCGCGGCGTGCGTTGTTTATGAGCTCGACTTGATACGGTCTCAGATGCACGGCCCGCCGCCCCCGGTAGTAGTCAGACGTCTTGGTCGGTGGCGTCGGTCGCCTCGGCGTCGATGATCTCGCCGGTGTCAGCGTCGTGAGAGGTCGCGCTTGCGATCAGGCGGGCGGCGGCCTTAGCCTTCGGCGCCCGGATCGGGGTCGGCTCTGCGGCAGGGGTGAGGTCGACCATTTCGTCGTCGCGGCGCACCACGTCGTCGAACGACACGCCGTCCTTATCGGTGCTGCTCGGCCAGTACTTCGCGGCGCGCCGGATCACGGTCTTGCGGGCCATTTCGGTCCAGTCGGTGACCCAAGGCCCCGCACTCTTGGCGCGAGAGCGCTGACGCACGGCTTCGACTTGCGCGCGGGTCATAACCTCGGGCTGGGTCCAAGAGCCGTCTTTTAGGCGGGCGACAGCGTACACGCACAGAAACTCGCCGCGGTCGTCCGTCATCGCCGGGCGGTGGATAATCGGCGGGCCGTCGGTGACGTAATCCACCTGGAAGGTGTCGGCGGCGTAGACGCACTGCGCGACGATGGACGCAACCTCGCCAGAGTTGCGCGCCTTTTTCATGAGGCCCGCGACCATTGGCATGTACTGCACCTTGTCGCCATACAGCACGAGGGCGGCTTCCCGGCCATCGACCAGCAGGCCATCGCTCGCGGCCTTGAGGCAGGCGTCAAAGACGGACTTGCGGCCCTCGGCGCTGTCCTTGGCCTTAGCTAAACTTGGGTTAGCCAGCGCGCTTAAGGCGACCCGCACAAAGCGGCTGGCCGGTATGTGCGCCGGAAGTGCGGCGGCGAACTTGTCCTCCATCTGGGACAGTTGCACCTCGACCCGCTCGGCAGGCATGGCTTTAGCGACGGCTTGGGACATAGTAACCTCCTCCAAATGCGGGCACTGGTCGCCGGCCCGCCCGGCGCTTAGGCTCAGGCCGGCGGATCGGTGTGCCGGTAAGCCCACTGGGGAATGTCGAGCGGCTGGACGCCGGGCGGGTACGCGGGCCACGCATCGGCGGCGGCGCACTTGGCCCACAGGTCGAGCGCAACGCGCATGTGCGCCCTGCCCTCTTCCACCGCGGCAGGCTCAAGCTCGTAAATCGCAACGGCGTGCGGCGGCGTCGTTTCGACGGCCACGAAGACGAAAGCGTCGACCGTCTGGCCGCAGGCCTTCCACCCGTCGGTGTAGAACGCCTCCTGCGCGTGGTAGCCGTACTCGGCGACGCTGGTCGCAAAGCCGCGGGGGCGTGCGTCTCGAGCCGTTTTAAGGTCAAGCATTAGCCCAAGGTCAGGGCGGTAGCCGTCTGGGCGGCAGCGGCAAAGCAGCCGCGTCTCCGGGTCGACCCAAAAGCCAGATGCTTCCCGCAGCATTGGGCCGCCAACCAAGGCGCGGATCGTGGCGTCGCGCATTAGGGCGTCGCGGATGCGCACGGCGTCGTCGTAGTCGCCGCTCGTGAGCAGCGCCTCGCCGTGCTCTTCAAGCGCGTCCCGCCACTTGCCGCCGCGCCGGTCGTCGGGGCCGCGGACATAGCGGCGCTCAAAAGCGTCGGGCTCCAGCACCGCGCAGTGCACGGCGGTGCCGAGGGCCATGGCGGCGGAAGGCTCGCGTTCAACGCGGGCGTGGGCCGGGCTGCGGTTGACGGCGGTCCAAAGCGCAGACTTTGAAACCGCGGGCGCGGCCTGATACGCCTGGAAGGACAGGTCAGGGCAGACGCCAAGAGACCAGCCTTCCGGGGAGGACGCCGCAGCGCCCTCCCCTTCCGGGCGCATCCCGTAGAGCGGCTCGCCCACGGAAACGACGGGGTCGAAGAGGTCCAGGGGCGCGCTCATGCGGCGCCTTTACGGCGTGCGGCAGCCAGCTCTTCGAGAGTTACTTTGCCGCCGGTCGCCAAAACCAAAGCTTCAGCGGTGTCGATGGAAAAGCTTTCGCCGCTCTCAATAGAGCTGAGATACCCCTTTGACAGGCTCGCCCGCTCGGCCAGCGCCGTCAGCGTGAGCCCGTGTTGAGCGCGGTATCGAGTGAGGGGGTGCGTCGGTTTCATGCGACGCATAGTTTGCACATTGCAAACGTTGGTCAAGTGCTAACGTTTCTGATACGCTGCACGACACAGGGTTGGGCATAAGCGAACATGGCGCATGAGCCAACATCGTCGATCCCGCCTGTTTTTGAAACAGTGGCGAATTTACCGAGGCCTCAGCCAAGAGCGTTTAGCCGAGCGCTTGGGCACTTCCAAGGGGCACATCTCAAATCTCGAAGCGGGCAAAGCTCGTTGGAATGAAGACCATTTAGCTGCTTGGGCGGATGCATTGGACTGCGATCCGGTCGATCTGCTCATACGCGATCCGACCGATCCCGAGGGCATTTGGTCAATTTGGGACCGCGTGAAGCCGGTAGATCGCGACACTGCGCGGCGCATCCTTGAACAGCTGGCGGAGCCTCCTGCAAACCCGCGTTCAAAAGCAAGTTCGGAATAAGCAAACTTTTTGGGTTGACGTCTCGTTTGCGATTTGCAAACCTGCTTCCATCATCACAGCGATGGAGAGCGGCATGGACGTGGAATATCTGCACACCTTGGTGAGCGAATACGGACGCGGGGTCGGTCACGACGACGAGCGCCGTGCGATGCGGTGCGTCGACGCGTATTTAGCGTGTCTGACGCATGCGCGCGCTTTGCATGCTGCGCTTGTCCTTCAAGCGGACAACGTGAGCGGCTTGGCCGGGATTGATTTGCGCGCAGAGGCGCGCGAGCTGGCTTTGACGGCCGAGCTTCTGTTGGTGGATGTGCCTGCGTTTGTGGCCCAGCTCGGTCGGTATGCCGACCAAGCTGCGAACGTGGCCGACGGCAATGATGGGGGCGTGTAATGGACGCCCGTTTGTATTTTCACCACGGCAGCCCGTCGGTCGGGGTCGCGGTCCAGCAATCTGATAGCGTGCAATGGACCAAGCTGAGCCTCGGCTCTTTGGACATTTTCGTGTTCGCGACCGATGCCAGCGACGACCACGTCGCATTTCTGCGCGCTTTGCACGACGCCTGCACAGCGGCGTTGGGGCCGCGCCCTGTTAGTGACGAGGCCGCCCATGCGTAGCCTAATCGTCGTGTGTCAGGCGTGCGCCCACGAGTGGCAAGCCGTCGATCCGCGCCGCGCGCAAGGCCGGCAGTGGATTGAGGATTTAAAGCGAGCCAGGTGCCCGCGCTGCCACGCGGACCGGCCTTTGATTAGGGGCGGGCGATAAGCCAGCGTCAACCAAAAAACTTACAGGGGCAAACAATGAGCAAGACGACGACCGAAGCAAAAATCACCGCGCCTAATCTTGTGCAGGCGACCTTTACGCTTCGCGGCACGGCGCCGCTGATGACGAACCGTTTTGCGGCAAAAATGGAATTGCTTGCAAAGCACGTTGAGGGGGGAAAAGCAAAGAAAGGGGAGCGAAAAGCAAAAGACGTTGACGATTTGCTCGAAAAAGCGAGCTACATTGCGCCACAAGGATGGTTCGGCTTCCATGTTTCTGGCTTGCGCACCGCGTTGATTGATGCGTGCAGGCTGGTGAACTACAAAATGACGTTCGCAAAGCTGTCGATTTTTGTCGACCCTGAGGCGTACGACAAAGAAGATGGCATGCCCATTATCCCGATCCACGGAGAGCGCGAGATGTCCGTGATGACGGTGCGTACAGCGAACGGCATGCCTGATGTCCGCATTCGGCCTATTTGGCACCAATGGGAGATGCAGCCCAAAATAACGTGGGATGCGGACCAATTTACAGCCAGTGACGTCGCTAACCTATTGCTGCGCGTTGGGCGTCAGGTAGGAATTGGCGAAGGCCGGCCTTACTCCAAAGACTCCGCAGGAATGGGCTTCGGGCTGTTTGAGCTTATTGTGGCGCGGCACAACAAGGCAAAGCCCGACTAGGCAGGCGGGGCACGGCGCGGCGCGGCTCGGCATGGCGCGGCAAGGCAGGCGCGGCCCGGCGCGGCTGGGCAAGGCCCGGCGCGGCAGGGCGCGGCGAGGCAGGCACGGCATGGCAGGCGAGGCATGGCGCGGCAAGGCGCGGCCAGGCACGGCAAGGCAGGCTAGGCGTGGCTTGGCACGGCAAGGCGTGGCGCGGCCGGGCAAGGCAGGGCGCGGCAAGGCAGGCAAGGCAGGCACGGCAAGGCAAGGCAAGGCAGGCATGGCACGGAACATCAACGATTAGCACGAAAGGAACGACAATGACGGACGAACAAATTCAAGCGCTGCACGCGATCGCGGCGGACAACCAGGGCATGTTACAACCGCAGAGCGTCGTGGAAACGGCGCGTGACCCGGACCACCCGCTTCATGATTGTTTTGACTGGGACGACGGAAGCGCGGCTGAGAAATACCGCCTCGTGCAGGCGCGCGGGTTGATCCGTAGGCTGAAAGTAATGGTTGTGCTGCAAGAGCGCGAGACGCAGACGATAACCGTAAAAGCTGTGCCGCACTATACGAGCCTACCCACGCAGCGCGGCAAAGAGGGGTACGAGGCGACGATGGCCGTGGTCACGGACACGCTAAAACGTGAAGAGCTGATTTTGACCGCCATGCGCGAGCTTCTTGCACTGCGGCGCAAATATCAGACGCTTGCGGAGCTTTCTGAGGTATGGGCGGCTGTGGACCGGGCGCGCGCGAAAAACCAAGCCGTGTCGGCATGAGCGAGCGCCCCTACCCCTTCCCGCTTCGCGCCCTGATCTGGGCGGTCCTTATGGCGGTTTCCGCCCTGCCGTGGCTGTTGCTCTGGAGGCTGCTATAATGCCCGACATTGCCCTATGCGAAGGCGGCGTCGCACAGGAGCCGCAGCCATGAGCGGCGCGCCATGACCGCTGCCGACATGAACCGGGCGGAGATTGCAAAGAAGGAGGAATGAAAAATGCGGACTCAAACGCGAGTGACAATCAAGGTGACGTATTGCGGCGAGCGTGCGCCAGACTATGAACATTTTGCGGCGGATTGCTGGGACCACCCTGAGGCGCAGAAAGCCACGGCGAGGTACGCGGAGATTGTGGCCAGCGCAACACTGGAAGTGGTGCAAGTGGATCTGTATTTGGAGCGCCACGTCTATTCAATGACTTCTTGGGATCAATGGTTTCGGCCGGGTCGCGGCGGCACCCGCCGCGCTCTTGGAGACACCATTGACCTGGACACCTGAGCGCATGGCCGCCCTTTTACAGGAGCCGCAGCCATGACCCGCCTTTACCCCGATCATCGCCGCGCGCATGAGCTAAGGCTTGAGCTTGAGGGCGCGCTTCAAGAACTTGCAGAGATGCAATGCGACGATGGCGCAAGCGCTGAAAACATTCGCGAGCAGCGAGAAGTGATCAACGCTTTGCACCGCGCGCTGTTTCTTTGCGGGGTGCCGGAGCCGCAGTTATGAGGGCCGCTATAGCCCTCTGCGCCGGGCTGCTGCTGGTGGCGCTTCTTTTTGCACTGATGGGGGTGGCATGACGGCTACGCACACTGCGCCGGCTCACCTGATCGCCGAATATCCCGAATTGTCGAGCGCGCGGGTCAAATGCCCGGCCTGTCGGCGGTGGGTGTGGGGCGACGATGCTGCCGTCGCCATGCCAAAGTCGAGCAAGCACATGCCAATTTATTCGTGTTGGCCGACCTGCGGCGCGGTCGGCGCAGCCGACAAAACTTACCCTCAACGAAGGCTGCTGTGATGGATGAGCGCTCCTGTTTGCAATGCCGGTTTGGCTCGTTGCAAAGCCACAAGCGCGGGACGCCCGCACCGAACGGCTATGTCTGGTGCGTCTGGCTGTGGGCGCAAGATGAAGGCGGCGACCGCATTCCCCCATGGGCGCATGAAGCGCTTTTGCAAGCCCCTGGCCTGTCGCTTGGCCAGGCCGACCGCGCCGACGACTGCCCCGCATTTGAGGAGCCCAGCCCATGACCGCCGCTGACATGAACCGGGCGCGGGTGTTAGCTCTGCGCTTGCTCCGCGAGAGCGGCTGGAGCGGCCCGGCGCGCGTCGCTGTCGAGCTGCGAGAAGGCGCGCTGACACTGCATGCGGAGCCCGCTTACACACCGGAAACCGACTCACCGGCCCCTCCCGAGCGGGAGGTAAGTTATGCCGATGTTCAGTCGATCAAGGAGCGCGCCCGTCGTGCTGCCAGGAAGCTATCGTAATCCCCTCTATGACCGCGGCCGCGTGTATTGGTACGCATGGCGCGGCGGGCCGCTGATCTGGTCGGGCCCGCTTGAGCAAGAGGCTGACGCAGCGG
>RFSW01000085.1 GCA_009923755.1 Betaproteobacteria bacterium
CGGCCGCAGGTGCTGCGCCAGATAGTGCTGGATGCGGTGCCAAGCGCCCTGATTGCGCGGCTCCTCCTGACACCAGACGACACTGCTTGCCGCGCCATAGCGCGCAAGTTCAGCTTCGAAGGCCGCGTGCGGGAAGGGGTACAACTGCTCCAGCCGGACGATGGCGACGTTGCGGATCTTGCGTTCGCGACGGGCGGTGCGCAGCTCGTAATACAGCTTGCCGGCACAGACCACCACCCGCTGCACCGCCGCAGCATCGATGTCGTCGTCGGTCTCGGGGATCACCGGCAGGAACTGTCCAGCCGCAAGATCCTGAAGTGAGGAGGTCGACTCCTTGTTGCGCAGCATGCTCTTCGGCGTGAACAGAATGAGCGGCCGGCGATAGGGACGGATCATCTGGCGGCGCAGCACATGGAACATCTGCGCCGGCGTCGACGGCACCACCACCTGAATGTTGTACTCGGCGCACAACTGCAGGTAGCGCTCCAGCCGCGCCGAAGAGTGCTCGGGGCCCTGCCCCTCGTAACCGTGCGGCAGCATCATCACCAGACCGCAAAGGCGGCCCCACTTGGTCTCACCGCTGGCGATGAACTGGTCGATAACCACCTGCGCGCCATTGGCAAAATCACCGAACTGGCCTTCCCAGACCACCAGCGAATTGGGTTGGAAGGTGGCGTAGCCATACTCGAAACCGAGCACCGCCTCTTCCGACAAGACCGAGTCGATGACGGTAAAAGCCGGCTGGTTGGGCGCGATGTGCTCGAGCGGCGTGAAGGCTCCGCCGCCGGCGTCCACCCGGTTCTGATCGTGCAACACCGCGTGCCGATGAAAGAAGGTACCGCGCTGGCAATCCTGACCGGACAAGCGCACCGCGTAGCCCTGCTGCAGCAAGCTCGCGTAGGCCAGATTCTCGGCCATGCCCCAGTCGAGCGGCAGCTTGCCTTCGCCCATGCTGCGGCGGTCAACGATGATCTTCTCCACCCGCCCGTGCAGTTTGAAACCTTCGGGAATCGCGGTAAGCCGCTCGGCCAGACGCTTGAGCTCCTTGAGCGGCACGGTGGTGTCGCACGACGCATGCCACGGCGTGCGCTTGATGAACGGAAGCCAGTTGATCGCGTGCTTGTGGTTGCGGTTGGCGGGCACCAGATCGACCACCGGGCTGCCTTCCTCCATCGCTGCCTTGTAGGCCTCGATCATGGCCTCGGGCTCGTCGGCACCGATCACGCCCTGCTCCACCAGCCGCTGCGCGTAGAGCGCCCGGGTGCCGGGATGACGGGCGACGTGGCTGTACATGATCGGCTGCGTGACCATCGGCTCGTCCTGCTCGTTGTGGCCGAGTTTGCGGAAACACACCAGATCGATGACAACGTCGCGGCGGAAGGTGTAGCGGAAATCCAGCGCCAACTCGACCACCCGCATCACCGCATCCGGATCGTCGGCATTCACATGCAGGATGGGCGCATCCACCATCTTGGCGACATCGGTGCAGAACACGGTGGAACGGATGTCGCGCGGATCAGAGGTGGTAAAGCCGATCTGGTTGTTGACGATCAGGTGCAGGGTGCCGCCGGTAAAGTAGCCGCGCGTCTGCGACAGATTGAGCGTCTCCATGACCACGCCCTGGCCGCCGAAGGCCGAATCGCCGTGCAGCAGGATCGGCACGATCAGCCTGCCCTCGGCGTCGCCGACGTGGTCCTGACGAGCGCGCGCCGAGCCCTCGACCACCGGGTTGACGATCTCGAGGTGGGACGGATTGAACGTCAGCGATAGATGGACCGGCCCGTGCGGCGTGGCGACATCGGCCGAGAAGCCCTGGTGATACTTGACGTCCCCTGAAGGCAGGTCATGGCTGTGCTTGCCTTCGAACTCGCCAAACAGCTCGGCTGGCATCTTGCCGACCGTGTTGATCAGCACATTGAGACGGCCGCGATGGGCCATGCCGATCACCGCCACCTCGCTGCCGTGCGCGGCACAGCCGCGGATCATCTGGTCGAGCACGGCGATGGTGGTCTCGCCCCCTTCGACGGAGAAGCGCTTCTGCCCGACATAACGGGTGTGCAGGTAACGCTCCAGCGTCTCGGCTGCGGTGATCTTCTCGAGGATGCGACGCCGCGTGGCGACATCCGGCAGCGCGCGCATCTGTGCACTCTCGAGCCGCTGCGCCAGCCAGCGCTTCTGCTCCGGCTGGGTGATGAACATGTACTCGGCGCCGATCGAGCCGCAGTACACCGCTTGCAACTCAGCGATGAGCTCGCGCAGGGTCGCCGTCTTGCCGCCGGCAAAGTCGCCGCTGCTGAACGGCGTGCCCATGTCGGCATCCGTCAAGCCGTAATGCGCCGGATCGAGTTCGGCGACGTGCGGCAGCGGATTGCGCGCCAGCGGGTCGAGCTGCGCGCGGCGCACACCGTAGGCTCGATACGCCTCGATCATCTGCAGGACGGCGATCTGCCGCCCGTCGATGGCGCCGGTCCCGCCGGTGCGTGGCGCGCGCGCCTGATCGACGAGCGCCTGCACCACCCGCGAATGAACGATGTCGGCTGAACCGCCGGCTGCTGGCTGGTAGGCGGCAAAGGTGGCGCGAAGCGGCTCAGGCACGGCCGCCGGGTCGTCGAGGAACTGCTCGTACAGCGCCTCCAGATATGCCGCGTTCCCGCCGTAGAGGAAGGAACTGGCGCGCCACTGGTCCATCATCGGCCCACCTCGCTCTCGCTACGGCCCGGCCGGCGCCGGGCCTTCACCACCTTCCCGCCCCCCGCAACGGCGAGGCTCGGGCCCTGCCGCGACCGCCGCTCAGCGGTTGAGGTCGCGGCGCGCCGCCCCCACATACAACTGACGCGGGCGGCCGATCTTGCGCTCCGGATCCGACATGAACTCGTTCCACTGGCTGATCCAGCCGATGGTGCGGGACATGGCAAAGATCGCGGTGAACATCTTCACCGGGATATCGAGCGCCTTGAGAACGATACCCGAATAGAAGTCCACATTTGGATACAGTTTACGTTCAATGAAGTAATCGTCCTTGAGGGCGATCTCCTCGAGCCGCATGGCGATCTCGAGCTGCTCGGTGGTGATACCCATCTCGCCGAGCACCTCGTGGCAGGTCTGGCGCATCACCCCGGCGCGCGGGTCGCGGTTCTTGTAGACGCGGTGGCCAAAGCCCATCAGGCGGAAGCTGTCGTTCTTGTCCTTGGCGCGGGCGATGAACTTGTCGATGTTCTTCACCTCGCCGATCTCGTCGAGCATCTTCAGCACTTCTTCGTTGGCGCCGCCATGGGCCGGGCCCCACAGCGCGGCCACGCCGGCCGCCACGCAGGCGAACGGGTTGGCGCCGGTCGAGCCGGCCAGGCGCACGGTCGAGGTCGACGCGTTCTGCTCGTGGTCGGCGTGCAGGATCATGATGCGTTCCATCGCACGCACCGCGATCGGGTTGGCGAAATACGGCTCGCACGGCGTGGCGAACATCATGTGCAGGAAGTTGGCGACGTAGGAGAGCTGGTTGTTCGGGTACATGAACGGCAGACCCTGGTTGTACTTGTAGCTCATCGCGGCGATGGTCGGCACCTTGGAAACCAGGCGGAACATCGACAGCTCGCGGTCTTCCGGCAGGTTCACATCCAGATGGTCGTGGTAGAAGGCCGACAGTGCGCCGATGGTGCCGCACATCACCGCCATCGGGTGGGCGTCGCGGCGGAACCCTTGGTAGAAGCGCGACATCTGGTCGTGCACCATGGTGTGCTTGCGGATACGTTTCTCGTAGCCGTCGAGCTGCTCCTTGCTGGGCAACTCGCCGTACCAGAGCAGGTAACACACCTCCAGGAAGCTGCAACGCTCGGCCAGTTGCTCGATCGGGTAGCCGCGGTAGTAGAGCAGGCCCTCGTCGCCATCGATGTAGGTGATCGCCGACTTGGTGCTGGCAGTGGCCAGGAAGCCCGGGTCATAGGTGAAGATGCCGGCGCCGGCAACCGCACGGATGTCCATCACATCCGGGCCGATCTGGCCCTTGAGGAGGGGCATCTCGACTGCCGGACGGCCGTCGGAGAAGCTCAGAGTAGCTTTGACAGGTTGGGTCATGGAAGGTCCTCTCGAAACGTTCGGCGCCGCGGCACCAAGCCTTAAATCCGCATTGCAAAGCCGACGATGTCGTCCACCACCGGCTCCACTTCCGGGTCATTGCACCGGGTACGGGCATTAAACCAGTCCCAGATGTCATTATCGGGATACTCGAGAAGAGACTGGAAAGCCTCCCTCTGTACCTCTGTCATCGAATCGAAGCGCGCCTCGAGATAACGGGACAGGATCAGGTCCAGTTCCAGCATCCCGCGCCGGCAACGCCAGCGCACGCGCTCCTTCTCCTCCATGAGACGGCGCCGTCAGACCATCCGCTTGATCATGATGTCCTTGATCTTGCCGATCGCCCGGGTGGGGTTGAGTCCCTTTGGACAGACATCGACACAGTTCATGATCGAGTGGCAGCGGAACAACTTGTACGGATCCTCAAGGTCGTCCAGGCGCTCGTTGGTCGCCTGGTCGCGGCTGTCGGCAATGAAACGATAGCTCTGCAACAGCGCCGCCGGGCCCAGGAACTTGTCAGGGTTCCACCAGAACGAGGGGCAGGAGGTGCTGCAGCAGGCGCACAGGATACATTCATAGAGGCCGTCGAGTTCAAGACGGTCTTCCGGGCTCTGCAAACGCTCGGTCTCCGGCGCCGGGTCGTTGTTGATGACATAGGGCTTGACCGAGTGGTAGGCACGGAAGAACTGCGTCATGTCGACGATCAGGTCGCGGATCACCGGCAGACCGGGAATCGGCCGCAGCGTGACGTGGCCACCCAACTCGGCGACCGTGGTGATGCATGCGAGGCCGTTGCGCCCGTTGATGTTCATCGCGTCCGACCCGCACACCCCCTCGCGGCAAGAGCGGCGGAAGGCGAGCGTGTCGTCGTGCGACTTGAGGCGGATCAGCGCGTCGAGCAACATCTTGTCAGTGGGCTCGAGCGGGATGTCGTACTCCTGCATGTACGGCTTGGCGTCGACGTCCGGGTTGTAGCGATAGACCGAGAAACGCATGGTTGGGCTCCTGAATCCTTAGTAGACGCGCGCCTTGGGCGGGATCGAATCGACGGTGAGCGGCTTGAGCCGGACCGGCTTGAACTCCACCCGCTGGTCTTCGCTGTAGTAGAGGCTGTGCTTCATCCAGTTGGCGTCGTCGCGATCGGGGAAGTCGTCGCGCGCGTGCGCGCCACGGCTCTCGGTACGCGTGTGGGCGGTGATCAGGGTCGACATCGCCACCTCGATCAGGTTGTCCAACTCCAGCGCCTCGACCCGCGCGGTGTTGAACACCTTTGACGTGTCCTTGATGGCGGTGCGCTTGACCCGCTCGGCGACCTCGCGGATCTTGCTGACGCCCTCGGTGAGCACCTCGCCGGTACGGAACACACCGGCGTGGCGCTGGATGATGTTGCGCATATCGCGGCCGACGTCGGTCACCGATTCGCCATCCTTCTGGCCGTCGAGACGCGCGAGGCGCGACAGCGAAAGGTCGGCGGCGTTGGCCGGCAGCGGCTTCTGCACCGGATTGGCCTTGAGCCACTCGATGGCGTGGTCGCCGGCGGCCTTGCCGAACACCACCAGGTCGAGCAGCGAATTGGTGCCGAGCCGGTTGGCGCCGTGCACCGACACGCAGGCGCACTCGCCCATCGCCCACAGACCCGGCACCACCTCATCCGGCGAAGTGCCGTGCGGGGCAACGACCTGGCCGCTGATGTTGGTCGGGATGCCGCCCATCATGTAGTGGCAGGTCGGCACCACCGGGATCGGGTCCTTGATCGGATCGACGCCGCCGAAGCGGATAGCGATCTCGCGGATGCCGGGCAGCCGGTGGTTGATGACCTCAGGGCCCAAATGGTCGAGCTTGAGCAGCACGTGGTCCTTGTTCGGACCACACCCACGGCCCTCGTAGATCTCGACCGCCATGGCGCGTGAGACCACGTCGCGCGAGGCAAGGTCCTTCACCGTCGGCGCATAACGCTCCATGAAGCGCTCGCCATTCGAGTTGAGCAGATAGCCGCCCTCGCCGCGCACGCCCTCGGTGATGAGCACACCGGCGCCGGCCACACCGGTCGGGTGGAACTGCCAGAACTCCATGTCCTCGAGCGGGATGCCGGCGCGGGCGCACATGCCCAAGCCATCACCGGTGTTGATAAAGGCATTGGTGCTGGACGCGAAGATGCGGCCGGCACCACCAGTGGCGAGCAGCGTGGCGCGCGCCTGCAGGATCATGCACTCACCGGTCTCCATCTCCAGCGCGACCACGCCGACCACGTCGCCGTCGGCGTCGCGGACGAGGTCGAGCGCCATCCACTCGACAAAGAACTGGGTGCGGGCACGGACATTGCGCTGGTAGAGCGTGTGCAGCATGGCGTGGCCGGTGCGGTCAGCCGCGGCACAGGCGCGCTGCACCGGACGCGCACCGAACTCCTGCGTGTGGCCACCGAACGGGCGCTGGTAGATCTTGCCGTTGTCAAGACGGTCAAAGGGCATGCCGAAGTGCTCGAGCTCGATGACGACCTTGGGCGCCATGCGGCACATGTATTCGATGGCGTCCTGGTCACCGAGCCAGTCGGAGCCCTTGACCGTGTCGTACATGTGCCACAGCCAGTTGTCCTCCTGGGAGTTGCCGAGCGCAGCCGAGATGCCGCCCTGCGCCGCCACCGTGTGACTGCGGGTGGGGAAGACCTTGGAGAGCACGGCGACCTTGAGACCGGCCTCCGAGAGTTGCAGTGCGGCGCGCAGGCCGGCGCCGCCGGCGCCGACGATCACCGCGTCAAAGGAACGTACGGGCAGTCCCATCAGTGGCTCCAGACCAGTTCGAAGACCCAGCCGGCATAGGCGACCAGCGCCAGCACGGTGAGTGTGTGCAGGGTGAGCCGGATCGAGACCGGCTGGATGTAGTCCATGTAGATGTCGCGCACGCCGATCCAGGCGTGGTAGAGCACCGACAGCAGGAAGAGGAACAGCGCGACCCTCATCCACGCCGGCTCGAACACCGACTTCCAGCCTTCGTACCCGGACTCGGCGCCGGTGATGCGCAGGGCGGCGACCACGGTGAAGGCGAGCATGACCACAGCCGTCAGGCGCTGGACCAGCCAATCGCGCAGACCGTAGTGCGCACCCGTAACAACACGCTTCACCATAGTTGGGCTCCCACAAGGGCCGTCAGAATCAGACTCGCGACCAGCACGATCACCGCGCTGCGGTTGGCCGGGACACGGTCGAGGCCGATGTGCAGGTCAAGCAGCAGATAACGGATACCGGCGCAGAAGTGGTGCGCATACGACCACACCAGCAACAAGGCGGCGAGCTTGACCAGCGGGTGGTCGAAAAAGGCCACCGCGCCGGCGTAGGTCTCAGCGCTGTCGAGCGACTGGTCAAGTTGGTAGATGAGGACCGGCAGCGCAAGAAACAGCAGTGCGCCGCTGACACGATGCAGGATCGACACCTTGGCCGGCAGCGGCAGGCTGATGCGCAGCAGGTCCAGGTGCTTGGGCCGTTTGGCCGCACTGGCAGAAGAGGTCATGAGGCTGAGACTCCGGTTGCTGTGGTTCGTGGATCGGTGTGCCGAGGGCACGGACGCCCGTTATGGGATGGAATCAGTCTAGTGTGGTCGCATAATAATGTGACTCGGTATCGTAGTGGCCCAAACGCCATTCCATCGGCCGGTCATCATAGGTATAGGCCACGCGCTCCACGGCAAGCAAGGGCGAGCGCGCATCGACACCAAGATCGGCTGCCGAGCGGGCGTGGCAGCGGGTCGCGCGGCACAGGCTTTGCGCCTCCAACACGGCGCACCGGTGATCGAGGTGCGGCGGGTGCTCTCGTTCGCCGGCCGGTCGGTCATTCACGATCACATCGTGTTGCCGGCGAGTGCTTTCGGCAGCCTCGACGCCGCGATGATCGAGGCGTGGGAGGGCAGTATGTACAGCCTGTTCGAAACACGCTTCGGCGTGCGCCTGATCCGTGCCGAAGAGCATCT
>RFSW01000086.1 GCA_009923755.1 Betaproteobacteria bacterium
CCCGGCTCATAGATGTCGCCGGTGCGGTAGCCCTGCGCCAGGACGCGCTTGACCGCATTCTCGACGCGCAGCGCCGCTGCCTCGTTGTTGCCGCTGTAGCGCAGCAGCATGGCTGCCGAGAGGATGGTCGCCAGCGGATTGGCGACGCCCTTGCCGGCAATGTCCGGCGCGCTGCCGTGGCTGGGCTCGTAGAGGCCCTTGTTGTTGGCGTCGAGCGAGGCCGAGGGCAACATGCCGATCGAACCGGTGAGCATCGACGCCTCATCCGAGAGGATGTCGCCGAACATATTGCCGGTGACCACGACGTCGAACTGCTTCGGCGCCCGCACCAGCTGCATGGCGGCGTTGTCGACCAGCATGTGCGAGAGCTCAACGTCCGGATACTGGGGCGCCATGGCGGTGATGGTGTCGCGCCACAACTGCGTGCACTCCAGCACGTTCATCTTGTCGACCGAGCAGAGCTTCTTGCCGCGCTTTCGGGCGGCCTCGAAGGCGACCTTGCCGATGCGGCGGATCTCTTCCTCGGCGTAGATCATGGTGTTCCAGCCCACCTTCTGCCGGCCCCACTGCGTGTCGCGCTCCTCGATGCCGCGCGGCTGGCCGAAGTAGATGTCGCCGGTCAGCTCGCGCACGATGAGGATGTCGAGGCCGGAAACCACCTCCGGCTTGAGCGAGGAGGCGTTGGCCAGTTCCGGGTAGAGGATGGCCGGACGCAGGTTGGCGAACACGCCCAACTCCGCGCGGATGCCGAGCAGCCCGCGCTCCGGGCGCTGCTCGCGCGGCAGGGCGTCCCACTGCGGGCCGCCCACCGCGCCGAGCAGGATCGCGTCGGCGTCGCGGGCCAGACGGCTGGTGGCCTCCGGATAGGGCTTGCCGGTGGCGTCGACGGCGCAACCGCCGAGCAGACCCTCCTCGAACTCCATCTTCACGCCGTCGGCGCGCAGCACCTCCAGCACGCGCACCGCCTCGGCAGTGATCTCGGGGCCGATGCCGTCGCCGGACAGGACAAGGATCTTCATAAACGGGGTCTCTCGGAGATCGGGGGCTGTAGGAAGCGTTGCAGGGCGGAGAAACCGGCTCTGGTCAGGCCAATACTCAAGCGAACAACCAGGGCTGGGTGGCGCGCCGGCGTTCTTCGTATTCACGGATATGGTCGGCGTGGCGCAGCGTCAGGCCGATATCGTCGAGCCCACCGAGCAGACACTCTTTTCTGAACGGATCGATGTCGAAGCGCAGCGTGCGCCCATCCGGCGTGCTCACGGTCTGCGCGTCGAGGTCGATGCGCAGGCGGAAGCCCGGCGTCGCATCAACTTCCTTGAAGAGTCGATCCACCTCATTTGCCGGCAAAACAATGGGTAACAAGCCATTCTTGAAGCAATTGTTAAAGAATATGTCGGCGTAGCTCGGGCCGATCAGCGCGCGAAAGCCGAAATCCTCGATCGCCCACGGCGCATGCTCGCGCGAGGAACCGCAGCCGAAGTTCTCGCGCGTCAGAAGCACCTGCGCACCCCTGTAACGCGGCTGATTGAGCACGAAATTGGGATTGAGCGGCCGGCCGCTGTTGTCCACGCCGGGCTGGCCCACATCCATGTAGCGCCACTCGTCGAACAGGTTTGGGCCAAAGCCCGAGCGCAGGATCGACTTGAGGAATTGCTTGGGGATGATGGCGTCGGTATCGACGTTGGGGCGGTCCAGCGGCGCGACCAGTCCATCCAGAACGGTAAAGGGCTTCATCAGAGGACCTCCCGGACGTCGGCAAAGTGGCCGGCCACCGCAGCAGCAGCGGCCATCGCCGGGCTCACCAGGTGGGTGCGACCACCCGGGCCCTGGCGGCCCTCGAAGTTGCGGTTGCTGGTCGAGGCGCAGCGTTCGCCCGGCTCGAGGCGGTCGGCGTTCATGGCCAGACACATCGAGCAGCCCGGACCGCGCCATTCGAAGCCAGCGGCGATGAAGACCTTGTCGAGCCCCTCCTCCTCGGCTTGGCGCTTGACCAGCCCCGAGCCCGGCACCGCAAGCGCCAGCCTGACGTTGGCCGCGATGCTGCGGCCTTTGAGCACTGCAGCGGCGGCACGCAGGTCCTCGATGCGGCTGTTGGTGCACGAGCCGATGAAGACCTTGTCGATGCGGATGTCCTTGATCGGCGTGCGCGGCGCGAGGCCCATATAGGCCAACGCCTTCTCCATGCCGTTGCGCTTGACCGGGTCCTTCTCGGCAGCCGGGTCGGGTACGGCGCCGTTCACATCGACCACCATCTCCGGCGAGGTGCCCCAGGTCACCTGCGGCGCGATGCGGCGCGCGTCCAGTTCAACGATATGGTCGAAGCGCGCATCGGGGTCGCTGTGCAGGGTGCGCCAGTACGCCACGGCGCGGTCCCAGTCGGCACCCTTCGGCGCGAACGGCCGGCCGCGCACGTATGCGATGGTGACGTCGTCCACCGCGACCATGCCGGCCCGTGCACCGGCCTCGATCGCCATATTGCACAGCGTCATGCGGCCTTCCATGCTCAGGCTGCGGATGGCCGAGCCAGCGAATTCAATGGCGTGGCCGTTGCCGCCGGCGGTGCCGATGTGGCCGATGATGGCCAGCGCGACGTCCTTGGCGGTCACGCCGGTGCCCAGCGGGCCCTCGACGCGCACCAGCATCGATTTCATCTTCTTCTGCAGCAGACACTGCGTGGCCAGCACGTGCTCCACCTCGGAGGTGCCGATGCCGTGTGCCAGGCAGCCAAAGGCGCCGTGCGTCGATGTGTGCGAATCGCCGCAGACCACCGTCATGCCCGGCAGCGTGGCGCCGTTCTCCGGGCCGATCACGTGGACGATGCCCTGACGCGCGTCTTTGAACGGGAAGTAGGCCTTGGCGCCGACCGCACGGATGTTGGCGTCCAGCGTCTCGACCTGCTGGCGCGACACCGGATCCTCGATGCCGCGGTCCCAATGGTCGGTGGGCGTGTTGTGGTCGGCGGTGGCGACAATGCTGGAGACGCGCCACGGCTGACGGCCTGCCAGCCGCAGCCCCTCAAACGCCTGCGGGCTGGTCACCTCGTGCACCAGGTGGCGGTCGATGTAGAGCAGCGCGGTGCCGTCTGCCTCGACGCGCACCACGTGGTCATCCCACAGCTTGTCGTAGAGGGTCTTGGCGGGCATGGCGGTCACATCGGCGAATGTTGCAAAGCCCAATAGTTTGCCACAGGGCGGCCCACTACCTGGGGGAGTCGGGGGCGGCCCACTACCTCCGGTGGTGACTTTCCTCGCTCCCCGAGCTTCGCTAGGTCGCTTCGGAAAGACCACCGGACGGGGGCCGCCCGGTTGAGGTTGTCGGTGCTGCGCTGACGGTCGCTGGCCGGGAGAGCGGCGGATGGGGCTTTCGCAGCAGACTGCGGAGCCATCTGCAAGAAAGTCCCACCGCCGGTAGGCCCGGCTAACAACAACCCGAGAAGAGTGTCCCGATGGAAAGCCCCGCCCCCAACATCCGCATCCCGAAGAGGCCCGCAACCAACTTCAGCGACGTGCAGCCGACAGCGCCAGGATAAGCCCGCCGAGCGCGGTCGCCACAGCGCTCATCAGAAAGGCCCCCTCTCCGCCCGCTGCCTCGTAAAGCGCTCCACCGAGCAGGCCGCCGAGCGTGCCGCCGACGCCGAAGCTTAACGAGGTGTAGAGCGCCTGGCCCTTGGCCTGATGAGGCCCGCGGAAATACTCGTGCACTGCCGCCACGGCACTGGCATGGAAGGCAGCGAAGGTCGCAGCATGTAAGGTCTGCGCGGCCAGCAGCAGCGGCAGCGAATCTACCGCCAGAGCGATCACTGCAAAGCGCAGCGTACCGAGCCAAAAGGTCACCTGCAGGATGCGCAGATAGCCCCAGCACGCCACCAACCGCGGCATGATGATGAAAATGGCGATCTCGAACACCACGCCGACGGCCCACAGGCCACCAATGGCGGCCTTGCTGTAGCCGTGCTCAGCAAGGTAGACCGAGAACAGCGTGTAATAGGGTCCGTGTGCCACCGACATCAGCGCGCAGGCGCCCAGCAGTGCCCACACCGCCGGCCGGCGCAGCAAGTCGCGTAGCGGCGTGGCATCCGGGTGGGACTGGCGCGGCGCTTCCGGCAGCCGCCAGGCAAAGATAGCAATGCCGGCCAGCAGCGCCAGCACCAGCCACGGCAGCGCATCGATGCTGGCGTGGTCGAGCCACCAGCCGCAGCCGAGCACGGTCAGCACGAAGCCGATCGAGCCCCACAGCCGGATGCGCCCGTAGCGCGCCGTCTCTTGGCCAAGGTGCCCGAGCGTCATGGCCTCCACCAGCGGCAGTGAGGCGCTCCAGAAGAAGGCGATGAGCAGCATGACGGCAAACATGCCGGCAAAGTCGCGCACCCAGAACACCGGCAGGAAGACCAGCATCCCGGCCAATGCTGCGGCCCGCACCACAGCCGCCTGGCGACCGAAACGATCAGCCAGCCAACCCCATGCCGCGGGGGCAAACACGCGCGTCACCTGCAACAACGACATCAGCACGGCGATGTCGAAGGCGCCGAAACTCAGGTGCTGCAAATACAGCGACCAGTACGGCGAGAAGACGCCGACGAAGGCGAAATAAAAGAAGTAGTAGGCGGCGAAGCGCCCCGCCGTGGCGGTCACCCGGCGGCGCGGATGCTGCCAGGAATCTGCGGCGTCAGCGTGGCGACGTCACCGCACTGGGCACGGTGCATCAGCGCGTGGTCGATCAGCACCAGCGCCAGCATGGCCTCGGCGATCGGCGTGGCACGGATGCCGACACACGGGTCGTGGCGACCGGTGGTCTGCATCTCCACCGGCTGCCCATCCACATCGATCGAGCGCCGCATCTGCGGGATGCTCGAGGTCGGCTTGATCGCCAGACTCACACGGATGTCCTGACCGGTACTGATGCCACCGAGCACGCCGCCGGCATGGTTGCTGGCAAAGCCGTGCGGCGTGAGTTCGTCACCGTGCACCGAGCCGCGCTGCGCCACCACATCGAAGCCGTCACCGATGGACACCGCCTTGACCGCGTTGATGCCCATCATGGCGTAGGCGATGTCAGCATCGAGACGATCGAACACCGGCTGGCCCCAGCCCACCGGCACGCCCCGCGCCAGCACCTCGATGCGGGCGCCAACCGAGTCGCGTTCGCCGCGCACCTGATCCATCAGTGCCTCGAGCTTGGGCACGCTGGCGGCATCAGGGGCAAAGAAGGCGTTGCGGTCGATCTCGGCGCGATCGGTGTAGGGCACGGCAATCTCGCCGAGCTGGCTCATCCAGCCGTGGATGTCGATGCCGAATCGCGCAGCGAGCCACTGCTTGGCGATCGCACCCGCCGCGACGCGCACCGCCGTCTCGCGCGCCGAGGAACGCCCACCGCCGCGGTAGTCGCGGATGCCGTACTTCTGCCAGTAGGTGTAGTCGGCATGGCCGGGCCGGAAAGTGCGCGCGATCTTGCTGTAGTCGCTACTGCGCGGGTCGGTGTTGCGAATCAGCAGCGCGATGGGCGTACCCGTGGTGCGCCCATCGAACACGCCCGAAAGCACCTCAACGCGATCGTCTTCGGCGCGCTGGGTGACGTGCCGCGAGGTGCCCGGCTTACGGCGGTCAAGGTCGCGCTGTATCGCCTCGAGATCGAGCGGCAGCCCCGGCGGACAGCCATCGACCACACAGCCGATACCCGGCCCGTGCGACTCACCAAAAGAGGTCACACGAAACAAGCTGCCGAAGGAATTACCGGACACGGGTGGGGAGAGGCGCGAAAAGGGTCAAAGCGGCAAAACAGCCAGCCTGATATTAGCACCAAGCCACCCCTGCATCGCTGAGGCGGGCGTCCGAGGCACCGCGCCAAGGGTGCAATTGCCCCCGCCAATCATCGCAGACCGTTTTTCCTCTCGATTATCTGGCGGCTGTCTGTAAGGCGCATCTGTGGTTTATTCATATTGAATATGCTGCACACACAGGATATCTTTCGTGCGGGCTTGATTTATCCGGACCTGCTGTACGGGAAAATCTGCCATATGGAATGGCATGTTCCCGGCAGTCAACCCGGCTGTAAAACACTCCAAAACCAATTCAAACGAGGAACTCATGGATCTCAGCCATTTATCTGTTGCTGAACTCAATGCACTGCAAGGCGATATCACGCGCGAGATTGCGCGGCGCCGCCGTTCCGAGGCGGATTCGCTGGTCAATGAATTCCGTCGCCGCGCCGCCGAACTCGGCCTTTCGGTCGAAGATCTGGTCTCCGGAAAACCAACGGCAAAACGCGGCAAGGTCGCCATCAAATATCGTCACCCGGACGATGCCAGCCTGACCTGGACCGGACGTGGCAAGCGCCCACGTTGGGTCGATACCTGGGTCAAGGCAGGCGGAACCCTGGAGCAACTGGCGATCTGAAGCGCCGGTTCCACCAACGACCCGGCCACGGCCGGGTTTTTTTACGCCTGTAAGTGCCACAGGAGCACCTGTGACGACGTACTGGGAGATCCCCACGGGGGAACACGACGCTCTCGCACATTTGGCGGATGCAGGACCCGCCGATACCTTTTAAAGTTAGTCCATTCCGATAGCAGATTGTCGGGATACCCGGCATAGCCGCGTGACGGCAGCAAGCGGTCACGCTGCGAGCCTGCAGACAGCCGGGACGATACGTTAACCAACCATCAGGAATCGACCATGGATCTGATGCAAGTCAACCTTCGACCGGGCAACCTTGACCCGGACCTCGACAACACGATCGCTGCAATCTACCGCTCGACCGAGAACGGCACGGGTTGGCGCGAGGTCGCGCGACAACTCGCCAACCTGTTCAACGCCGACGCAGTGGTGTTGTGCCACACCGACGGAGAGACGTTACGCATCCTCGGCGACGGTCTTTACAACATCAGCCCGGACCTCGCCGCCTGTCTGCCGCTCACCCCGCCGACGCACGCGGGCTTACAGGCCCGCGAGTACGGCCACGCCTCGCGCACCGTCGACGACGTTGCCTTTGCCCGCCATATCGACAGCCTGCCGCATGGTGCACGCGTCCTCACGGTCGTCATCCCGGAACTCGACAGCGCCGAGCCACGTGCCCCGGCGCACCTCAGCGTGGCGCGCGCCAAAGGCCGTCTGCCCTTCAACCATGCTCAACAAAACTTACGGGTGCTGATCTCGCAGCACCTCACCGAAGCGCTGCGCATCCAACGCCGTTTCGCCCGTCGACAGCGCACCGCAGACTTCCACAGCCTTGCCATCCTGCATCTGGGCGAAGCGTGGCTGGTGGTCGATCGAGAAATGGCGCTGATCGACTGCAATCCGCTGGCACGCAGCTTCCTGATGCGCTCGCCACTGATGCGACTCGAGGCCGGCGTGGTGCGACTGCGCGACCCGCTGGCGGCCGCCACGCTGCAGCCGGCCATCGACGCAGCGTGGGCCGGCGAACACGCACACCTGAACCTCACCCGAGTCGAGGACGGTAGCCAGGTGGGGCTGGAGTTCCACCCCTTCTTCTCAGGCGATCAGCGCAGCAGTGACGAGCCGGAAGCGATCATGATGCTGGTGCGTGAACTCGATCGCGACCTCATGCTGAAGATCGAGGCCAAGGCAGAGACCAGCAGATTGAGCCGCGCCGAACGCCGGGTGATGGTGCATCTGGTGCGGTCGGGCCAGCCACCGGCCGCCATCGCGGCGGCAATCGGCACCAGCGAACGCACTGTTCGGTGCCAGTTATCGTCGATCTTCCGCAAGACCGGCGCACGCAATCAACAAGACCTCATCCGCAAGACGCTGATGGCCTGACGAGCGGCCGGACTGCGCGCAGGGCAGCCGCCAGCTGTCGCCCGGACGGCCTCTCAGCCGGCCGCGTCGAGTTCGACGACGAGGTTGTCGATCAAGCGGGTGGCACCCAAACGCGCCGCAGCCAACACCACGCAGGCGCGGCTGTCGGGGCTTGGCTCGCGCAGCGTCAGCACG
>RFSW01000087.1 GCA_009923755.1 Betaproteobacteria bacterium
GCCTGATATGGAACTCAACGACATCAAGCCGGCAGACGGCTCGAAGCGGGATCGGCGTCGCGTCGGTCGCGGTATCGGCTCTGGCCTCGGCAAGACGGCTGGCCGCGGCCACAAGGGCCAAAAGTCCCGCGCTGGTGGCTTTCATAAGGTCGGTTTTGAAGGCGGCCAGATGCCGCTGCAGCGTCGTCTACCCAAGCGCGGCTTCAAATCGCTCGCGGCTGGGCTGACGGCTGAAGTGCGTCTGTCCGACTTGGCCAGCGTTGATGGCAGCGAAATCGATCTGCTGGCGCTCAAGCGCGCCGGCGTGGTCGAACAGCTGTGCACCGCGGCCAAAGTGATCCTCTCCGGCTCACTCGATCGCGCTGTCAAGCTCAGTGGTGTGCGCGCGACCAAGGGTGCTCGCGCCGCCATCGAAGCCGCGGGCGGCAGCATCGCCGACGCGCAGGGCTGAGGCAGATCACATTGGCTAACGCGGCGAACGCTCTCGGAACGGCAGGAAAGCTGGGCGACCTCAAGCGTCGCCTGCTGTTCTTGCTGGGCGCGCTCGTCGTCTATCGGATCGGCGCCCACATCCCGGTGCCCGGCATCGACCCGACCGTGCTCGAGCAGCTGTTCCGCAGCCAAGAGGGCGGCATCCTCGGCATGTTCAACATGTTCTCGGGCGGCGCGTTATCGCGCTTTACCCTGTTCGCGTTGGGCATCATGCCGTACATCTCGGCGTCCATCATCATGCAGCTGGCCTCCGTGATGTCCCCCGAGCTCGAGGCGCTGAAGAAAGAGGGTGAGGCAGGCCGCCGCAAAATCACCCGCTACACCCGCTACGGCACGGTGTTGCTGGCCGTGGTGCAGGCTCTGGGCATCTCGATCGCCTTGGAGGCACAGCCAGGTCTGGTGCTCGACCCCGGCTTTGTGTTCCGCATCACTACCATCCTGACGCTGACCGCCGGCACCATGTTCCTGATGTGGCTCGGTGAGCAGATCACCGAACGTGGCATCGGCAACGGCATCTCGATGATCATCTTTGCCGGCATCGTCGCCGGACTGCCGACAGCCATTGGCAGCACGCTCGAGCTCGGCCGTACCGGGTCGTTCTCGATCCCGCTGATCATTGCGCTGTTCATCGCGGTGATTCTGGTTACCTACTTCGTGGTCTTCGTTGAACGAGGCCAGCGCAAGATTCTTGTGAATTACGCCAAGCGCCAGGTCGGCAACAAGGTCTACGGCGGCCAGAGCAGTCACCTGCCGCTCAAGCTGAACATGTCTGGCGTGATCCCGCCGATCTTCGCATCGAGCTTGATCCTGTTCCCGGCCACCCTGTCGGGATGGTTCGGCCAGTCGGAGAGCATGACCTGGCTACGCGACATCGCCGGTGCACTATCGCCCGGGCAGCCGGTCTACGTGACGCTGTACGTTGCCGCGATTGTCTTTTTCTGTTTCTTCTACACCGCGCTGGTGTTCAACCCGAAGGAAACGGCAGACAACCTCAAGCGCAGTGGTGCCTTCATCCCTGGGATCCGTCCGGGTGAGCAGACCGCCAAGTACATCGACCGTGTGACCATGCGCCTCACGCTGGCCGGGGCCATCTACATCACCGCGGTCTGTCTGCTGCCGGAGTTTCTGATTGTTGCACTTGGCACGCCGTTCTATTTCGGCGGCACCTCGCTGCTGATCATCGTCGTCGTCTCGATGGATTTCATGACGCAGGTGCAGGCGCACATGATGTCGCAGCAGTACGAGGGTTTGTTGAAGAAAGCCAATTTCAAGGGTATGTCCCCCATGGGTGGTCGCTAAGCGTGTCCAAGGAGGATGTGATCCAGATGCAGGGGGAGGTTCTCGAGAATCTCCCGAACGCGACCTTCAAGGTCAAGCTGGAGAACGGGCACATCGTGCTCGGTCATATTTCGGGAAAGATGCGGATGCACTACATCCGCATCCTTCCAGGGGACAAGGTCACGGTCGAGTTGACGCCGTACGACTTGTCGCGTGCGCGGATCGTTTTCCGCGCGAAGTGATTTGAAGAGAGGGTTGAACCATGAGAGTTCAGGCATCGGTCAAGAAGATCTGCCGCAAGTGCAAGATCATCCGCCGCAACGGGATCGTCCGCGTGATCTGCGCAGACGCGCGTCACAAGCAACGCCAGGGCTAAGCCCGGGCGATCACTGACACGAGGTAGCAAAAATGGCACGGATCGCAGGGGTCAACATCCCCAACCACCAGCACACCGAAATCGGCCTCACCGCCATCTTCGGCATCGGTCGTCCGCGGGCACGCAAGATCTGCGAGGCCACCGGCATCGCCGCCACCAAGAAGATCAAGGATCTGACCGACAGCGAGATGGAACGTCTGCGCGAAGAGGTCGGCAGGTTTACGGTCGAGGGCGACCTGCGCCGCGAAGTGTCGATGAGCATCAAGCGTCTCATGGACCTCGGTTGCTATCGCGGCGTTCGTCACCGCAAGGGTCTGCCGGTCCGTGGCCAGCGTACCCGTACCAATGCACGCACCCGCAAGGGTCCGCGCAAGGCCATCCGCGCCACCAAGTAAATAGAGGCTGAGACATGGCAACCAAGGCGAATAATCGCGTCCGCAAGAAGGTCCGCAAGAGCGTCTCTGACGGTATTGCGCACATCCACGCGTCGTTCAACAACACCATCGTCACCATCACCGACCGTCAGGGCAATGCCTTGTCGTGGGCGACCTCGGGCGGTGGTGGTTTCAAGGGCTCGCGCAAGTCGACCCCCTTCGCAGCGCAGATCGCAGCGGAGAACGCCGGTCGCGCTGCTCAGGAATACGGTTTGAAGAACCTCGAAGTGCGCATCAAGGGCCCGGGCCCCGGACGCGAGTCTGCGGTGCGTGCGCTCAACAACGTGGGTTTCAAGATCATCAGCATCTCGGACGTGACGCCGATCCCGCACAACGGGTGCCGTCCGCCGAAGAAGCGCCGCATCTAAGGACTGGAGTAAGATATGGCAAGAAATCTGGACGCCAAGTGCCGGCAATGTCGTCGTGAGGGCGAGAAGCTCTTCCTCAAGGGCGACAAGTGCTTCTCGGACAAGTGCGCGATCGAGCGTCGCGCGTATGCCCCCGGCCAACACGGGCAAAAGCAGGTCAAGCTCTCGGACTACGGCGCGCAGCTGCGCGAGAAGCAAAAGATCCGCCGTATCTATGGCGTGCTCGAGCGGCAGTTCCGCAAGACCTACAAGGAAGCCGACCGTCGCAAGGGCGTGACCGGCGAGAGCCTGTTGCAAATGCTCGAGAGCCGTCTCGACACGGTGGCGTTCCGGATGGGCTTCGGTGCATCGCGCAACGAAGCACGCCAAGTGGTCCGTCACAACGGCATTCTGGTCAACGGTCGTCGCGTCAACATCCCGGCGTACCAGTTGCGTGCCGGCGATGTGTTGGAGATCGCGCCCGGTTCCAAGGAGCAGCTGCGTATCAAGGCGGCCCTTGCGTCTGCTGAGCAGCGCGGCTTTCCGGACTGGGTAGAGGTCGACGCCAAGGCGTTCAAGGGCACCTACAAGGCTGCCCCGCAACGTGTCGATCTCCCGGCGACCATCCGCGAAAACCTGGTGGTCGAACTGTATTCCAAGTAATCCCGCGCCCGTCGTGATGCGACGGGTCGCCAATCGAGGGCAAGCAAGCCATGCAGAGTGAAGGATTCCTGAAGCCGCGCATCATCGACGTCGAGACCGTGTCGCCTACGCATGCCCGTATCGTCATGGAGCCGTTCGAGCGCGGCTACGGCCATACGCTGGGCAACGCGCTGCGCCGCATCCTGCTGTCGTCGATGCACGGTTACGCCCCCACCGAAGTTCGCATCAATGGCGTGGTGCACGAGTATTCGACCATTGACGGCGTGCAAGAGGATGTCGTCGATCTGCTGCTCAACCTCAAGGGCGTGGTGTTCAAGCTGAACAGCCGCAACGAGGTTCTGATCGAGTTGAAGAAGGATGGTGAAGGCGTCGTCACTGCCGGTGACATCGATCTCGGCCACGACGTCGAGGTCATCAATCCGGATCACGTCATCGCCCACGTCAACCCGGGCGGTGCGCTGAACATGGAGATCAAGGTCGAGCGTGGGCGCGGCTATGTGCCGGGCAACCTGCGCACCGACAGCCTGCAGGCACGGCAGATCGGCACTCTGGTGCTGGACGCTTCGTTCTCGCCGGTCCGCAAGGTCAGCTATGAAGTGCAGGCCGCTCGAGTGGAGCAGCGCACCGACCTCGACAAACTGGTCATCGACATCGAGACCAATGGTGTGGTCGATCCCGAGGACGCGCTGCGTCATGCCGCCACCTTGTTGGTCGATCAACTGTCGACGTTCTCCAATCTGCAAAGCACCGAGAGCCCGGGCGAGCCGGCGCGCGCGCCCCAAGTCGACCCGGTGCTGCTGCGCCCGGTCGATGACCTCGAGCTCACGGTTCGTTCGGCGAACTGTCTCAAGGCAGAGAACATCTATTACATCGGCGACCTGATTCAGCGTACCGAGGCGGAGTTGCTGAAGACGCCGAACCTCGGTCGTAAGTCGCTCACCGAGATCAAGGAAGTGTTGGCCTCGCGCGGCCTCACGTTGGGTATGAAGCTCGAGAACTGGCCGCCGGTCGGGCTCGAGCGCACTTGAGGAGACCACCATGCGTCACCGTCATGGATTGAGAAAACTGAACCGCACCAGCAGCCATCGTCTGGCCATGCTGCGCAACCTGACCAACGCCCTGCTGCGTTACGAGACCATTCGTACCACGCTGCCCAAGGCTAAAGAACTGCGCCGTGTCGCTGAGCCGTTGATCACGCTCGCCAAGACGCCGTCGCTGGCCAACCGTCGTCTGGCGTTCAACCGTCTGCGTGACCGCGAGATGGTGGTCAAGCTGTTCGATGAGCTGGGCCCGCGTTACGCGAGCCGGCCGGGTGGTTACCTGAGCATCCTCAAGTTCGGTTTCCGTCAGGGTGATAACGCGCCGATGGCATTGGTCAGCTTGATGGACCAGCCCGATGTGTCAGCAGCTGTTGAGGTTGAGGCGGCTTGAGGTCGAGATGCACGGCGAGCAAAAAGGCCGGCTTAGCCGGCCTTTTTTCTCTTCGGCGACAGCGCCCGACCCGACCGTTACAATGAGCTTATGGCCGCGTTGGATCTGACCCATCACTTTCTCATCGCCATGCCCGGCATGGCCGATCCGCATTTCGCCGGCACCCTGACGTACGTCTGTGAGCACAACGGCGATGGCGCGCTGGGCATCGTTGTCAACCGCCCGACCGACATGACCATGGGTGCGCTGTTCCGGCAGATCAACATCGACCTCGGTGCACCGGACCTGGCCGACCGGCCGGTGATGTTCGGTGGTCCGGTGCAGACCGACCGCGGATTCGTCCTCCACCGCCCGATCGGCAAGTGGCAGTCCAGCCTCTCGGTACGCGACGGCGTCTCGCTGACCACCTCGCGCGACATTCTCGAGGCCTGCGCCGCCGGCGAGGGGCCGCACGAGATGATCGTCAGCCTCGGCTACGCCGGCTGGACCTCCGGTCAACTGGAGCAGGAGATGGTCGCCAACGCCTGGTTGTCGGTGCAGGCCGACCCCCAGATCCTGTTCGACGCACCGTTCGGCGAGCGCGTCGGGCGGGCGCTGGCGCTGCTCGGCATCGAGTTGGGCAGCCTCTCCGAAGAGGCAGGTCACGCCTGATGACCGGGACCGTCCTCGCCTTCGATTTCGGCGAGCGTCGGATCGGCGTGGCAGTCGGGGAGTCGGCCTTGCGCTCGGCACATCCCTTGCAGACCATCGACGCACGAGACAACGAGACGCGGTTCGCCACCATTGGTCGGCTTATCGAGGTTTGGCAACCCGGTCGTCTGGTGGTGGGCTTGCCAGCCCCGGACCGCGCGGACCACCCGATGAATCACCGGTGTCGCAAGTTCGCCCGGCAGCTTGAGGGGCGCTTTGGCTTGGCTGCCGATCTGGTCGATGAGACATGCTCTTCGGTGGCCGCCGAGGCCGACCTGAGTGCCGCTGGCGTGGCTGCTGCGCGCCGCAAGGCAGTCCTCGACAGTGTCGCTGCCCAGACCATCCTGCAAACCTGGTTCGAGCGTCAGCCGGCGCCGTCGCGGTCGTCGTCTGGCCGTCTTGAGGCCTGACCCCAGATGATGACCACAGCGACCGACCAACTCACCGCCGACGGGCGCTTGCGCCATTTGCTGACGCTGCAGGGCTTGCCTCGCGACGTGCTGCTTCACATCCTCGATGCGGCCGCCGGTTTTGTCGGCTTGGGTGATGGCGAGTCCAAGAAGCTGCCGCTGCTGCGCGGCAAGACTGTCTTCAATTTGTTCTTTGAGTCGTCGACACGCACCCGCACCACGTTCGAGATCGCTGCCAAGCGGCTGTCGGCCGATGTGATCAGTTTGAACGTGGCCACCAGCAGCCAGAGCAAGGGCGAGAGCGTGCTCGACACGGTGCAGAACCTTGAGGCGATGGATGCCGATTTGTTCGTGGTGCGTCACGCCGCCAGCGGTGCCGCACATTTCATCGCGCGGCACACGCGGCCCCATATCGCGGTGGTCAATGCCGGGGACGGCCGTCACGCCCATCCGACGCAAGGACTGCTGGATATGTTCACCATCCGCCAGTTTAAGGGCGACTTTGCGCCCCTGTCGGTGGCCATCGTCGGGGATGTATTGCACAGCCGGGTGGCGCGCTCCGAGATCCACGCCCTGCGCACGCTGGGTGTGCACGACATCCGCGTGGTGGCGCCGCGCACCCTGTTGCCGGCGGGTATCGAGGACCTCGGTGTACGCGTCTGCCATGATCTGGCGGCGGGCCTGCAGGGTGTCGACGTGGTGATGATGCTGCGCTTGCAGAATGAACGCATGAAGGGTTCATTGCTGCCGTCGGCGGGCGAGTATTTCAAGAACTATGGGCTGACGCCGGAAAAGCTGGCCTTGGCGGCGCCGGATGCGATCGTCATGCACCCCGGGCCGATGAATCGTGGCGTCGAGATCGACTCGGCGGTTGCCGATGGTCCGCAGGCCGTGATCCTGCCGCAGGTGACCTTCGGCATCGCCGTGCGTATGGCGGTGATGAATCTGCTGATCGGGGGCGCGGCATGAGGGTCCTTATTCGGGGCGGACGTGTCATCGACCCGGCGAGCGGGTTCGACCATGTTGCCGATGTTTTCATCGCTGCCGGTCGTATCGTCGCCATCGGTCAGATGCCTCTGGACTTTGTGCCGCAACGCACCCTGGAGGCCGCTGGTCTGGTGGTGGCGCCGGGTCTCGTCGATCTCGCCGCGCGCCTGCGCGAGCCGGGTCTGGAGCACAAGGCGACGCTGGAGTCGGAGATGCACGCGGCCGCCGCCGGCGGCGTGACCGCTCTGGCCTGCCCGCCCGACACCGATCCGCCGCTCGATGAACCTGGCCTGGTCGAGATGCTCAAGTTCCGCGCTCGCAATCTGCCCGGTCCGCGTGTCTACCCGATCGGGGCGCTGACGCCGGGCTTGCGCGGCGAGGGGTCCGAACTCACCGAGGCCGGTTGCGTCGCCTTCAGCCAGGCCGACGCGCCGCTCACCGACACCCAGGTGCTGATGCGCGCCATGCAGTACGCGGCGACCTTCGGCTACCCGCTTTGGCTACGCCCGCAGGACCCCCACCTGTCGCGCAATGGCATCGCGCATGAGGGTGCCATGGCCGGCACGCTCGGCCTGGTCGGCATCCCGGTGGTGGCCGAGACGCTGGCCATCGGCGTCATCCTGCAACTGATGCGCGTCACCGGCGCGCGCGTGCACCTGTGCCGCTTGTCGAGCGCGGCGGGCGTGGCGATGGTGCGTGCCGCCAAGGCTGAGGGCTTGCCGATCACGTGCGATGTCGCCGCCCACCACCTTCACCTCACGGATGCCGAACTGGCGCGCTTCGATGCGCAATCGCACCTGGTGCCGCCGCTG
>RFSW01000088.1 GCA_009923755.1 Betaproteobacteria bacterium
CAGGGGCGATTCGAGGGGCGAGGGGAGGGTGTCTACGGGGGACATCGGAGCGTCTCCAAGAGGCTGGATTATTGCCCAAGCGGGTTGGGTTCGCTGCGTTGGGGGCGTCTGGTTGGGGTTCTTGGTGGCGCGCTGACGGTCGCTGGCGGAGCGCTCCCGCCGGCCCGTCTCCCCATTCAACGTATAATCACGTTTTGCTTTCCGGCCCCATCCGCTGCCGACACTGTGCAACTGGCCTGCTTCGACCTCGACAACACGCTGCTCGCCACCGACAGCGACCATGAGTGGGGTCAGTTCCTGATCGACCTGGGGCTTCGCGACCGCGAGCGCCATGCCGCCGTCAACGACCGCTTCTATGCGGATTACCAGGCCGGTACGCTCGACATCGACGCTTTCCTTGCTTACCAGCTTGCGCCGCTTGCCGAGCATGAGCCTGCCCAACTTGAGCGTTGGCACGCGCGCTTCATGCGCGAGCGCATTCTGCCGCGCATCACCCGCGGCGCTCGCAAGCTCGTTCAGCAGCATCGCGAGGCGGGCCACACCCTGGTGATCATTACCGCCACCAATGCTTTCGTGACGGCGCCGATCGCCGCTGAGTTCGGCATCGAGCACCTCATCGCCACCGAGCCGGAGCGCGTCGATGGCCGCTACACCGGCCGCTACGCCGGCACCCCCAGTTTTCGCGAGGGCAAGGTGACGCGCCTTGAGGCCTGGCTGGCCGAGCGCAGTGCGAGTCTCGCCGGCGTCTGCGAGAGCTGGTTCTACAGCGATTCGCGCAATGACCTGCCGCTGCTCGAGCGCGTCACCCACCCGGTGGCGGTGAACCCCGATCCGGCGCTCGAAGCGGTGGCTCACGAGCGCCGCTGGCCAGTGATCAGTCTGCGTTGACGAGACTTCCGGCATGCCACCTGCCTCTGCGACACTAGCCGCATGATCACGCGTCTGCTCAACAAAGTGTTCCGTCGCAGCCACAACGCCGGTCGGCCACCGACGGTGGTCGGCAAGGGTGGTCACAACATCCGTCATGAACAGATCAGCCAAGCTGCGCGGCGCACCACGGCGACCTTGCAGGAGCACGGTTATCTGGCCTTCGTGGTCGGCGGGGCGGTGCGCGACCTGCTGCTCGGCGTGCAGCCCAAGGACTTCGATGTGGCCACCAACGCCACGCCGGAGCAGGTGCACGCGCTGTTCCGACGCTCGCGCATCATTGGTCGGCGCTTCCGCCTGGTGCACGTGATGTTCGGCGGCGAGACCATCGAGGTCAGCACCTTCCGCGGCGGCCACGACGAGCATGCCGGCACCGACGAGCATGGCCGCATCGTCCGCGACAACGTCTGGGGCACCCAGGAGGAAGATGCGCGCCGTCGCGACTTCACGGTCAATGCGCTGTTCTTCGACCCGCAGCGCGAGGAAGTCTGGGACTGGCACGGCGGCGTGACCGACCTCAAGGCGCGTCGCCTGCGCATGATCGGCGACCCGGTCAAGCGCTACCGCGAAGACCCGGTGCGCATGCTGCGCGCCGCCCGGCTCTCGGCCAAACTTGGTCTCGATATCGACCGCGCGACCCGCGCGCCGATCCGCGAGCTCGCTGCGCTGCTGCGCAATGTGCCTGAGGCCCGCCTGTTCGATGAGCTGGTCAAGCTGCTGATGTCCGGGCAGGCTGAGCAGTGCCTGCGCGCCTTGCACGCAGAAGGTCTCGACCGTGACCTGTTGCCGCAACTCGACGCCGCTCTACGCGACCCGGTCAGCGAGCGCTTCATCATGGCCGCGTTGGCCAACACCGACCAGCGCATCCGCGAGGACAAGCCGGTCTCCCCCACGTTCCTGCTTGCCGCACTGCTCTGGCCGCGCGTGCTCAGTGGGTGGCAGGCGGCTGAGGCGCGCGGCGAGAAGCCGGTTCCGGCCTTGCTGGAGGCCATGGACGCGGCGCTCGGCAGCCAGGCCAAGGTGCTGCCCATCCCGCGTCGCTTCGACGCCGGTATGAAGGATATTTGGCTCTTGCAGCCGCGCTTTTTGCAGCGTAACGGCCAGCGGCCTTTCCGTCTGCTTGAGAACCTGCGGTTTCGAGCTGCCTACGATTTCTTTCGATTGCGCGCCGAGGCGGGCGAGACCGAACTCGCCGTCGCCGACTGGTGGGAGGACTTCCAGCACGCCAACCCGGTCGACCGCGAGGCGCTGCTGGTCAGCGAGCCGACCGGCAGTGCGTCACCGCGCCGCCGGCGCCGCCGCCGCGGTCCGCGCCGCGACGGGCCGGCCGCAGCGGGGGAGGGCGCCGCGTGACGCGCGCATATATCGCCCTCGGCAGCAACCTCGCCGACCCGGTGACGCAACTTGGCGTCGCCTTCGACGAGCTCGGCCGCCTGCCGCAGACGCGCTTTGTCGCCCGCTCGTCGCTGTGGCGGTCGGCGCCGGTCGGCTATCTTGACCAGCCGGACTTCGTCAACGCCGTGGCTGAGGTCGAGACCGCGTTGGAAGCGGAGACCCTGCTTGCGCACCTGCTCGATATCGAGCGTCGTCATGGCCGCGTGCGCGAGTTCCAGAACGCACCGCGCACGCTCGACCTCGATATCGCGCTCTACGGCGACGACCGCATCGACACGCCGATCCTCACCGTGCCGCACCCGCGCATGCAGGAGCGTGCCTTTGTACTGCTGCCGCTCAACGAGCTCGCGCCCGACATCGTCATCCCCGGCCACGGTGCTCTGCGTGACCTGCTGCCGGGTGTCGCCGGCCAGAGGCTCGAGGTGATGCCCGGATGAACGCGCCGTCGTTCCGCCATGTGGTGGTCGAAGGGCCGATCGGCGCCGGCAAGACCTCGCTCGCGCGCCGCCTGGCCGAGACCTGGGGCGCCGACCTGCTGCTCGAGGCGCCCGGCGACAACCCCTTTCTGCCGCTGTTCTACAAAGACATGCGGCGCTACGCCCTGCCGACCCAGCTGAGCTTTCTGTTCCAGCGCGCCGAGCAGTTGCGCAGCCTGTCTCAGCCGGGCCTGTTCACGCCGCTCACGGTGAGTGATTTCCTGCTCGACAAGGATCCGCTGTTCGCTCGCCTCAACCTTGACGATGCCGAGTACGACCTCTACCGCACCGTCTACGACAAGCTCGCACCCGAGGCTGGGACACCCGACCTGGTCATCTACCTGCAGGCGCCGCTGCCCTCGCTGCTTGACCGCGTGCGCCGGCGCGGGGTCAGCTACGAGCAGGGCATGGACCCGGAGTACATGGCTCGCCTGGCGGAGGGCTACAGCCGCTTCTTCCACCAGTACGACGCCGCACCGGTGCTCATCGTCAACAGCACCAAGCTCAACTTCGTCGAGGATGACGAGGCCTTCGCCATGCTGCTCAACCGCATCGGCCAGATGCGCGGACCGCGGGAGTTCTTCAGCCGTGGCTGACCTGCGCATGAATGTCCGCCGCCTGCAGGCGCTGCGCGCATCGGGCACACCGATCGTCGCCCTGACCTGCTACGAAGCCGCCTTTGCACGGCTGCTCGGCGATTGCGGCGTGGACCTGCTGCTGGTCGGCGACTCGCTGGGCATGGTGGTGCAGGGCGCCGACTCGACCCTGCCGGTGACCGTCGATGACGTCGCCTACCACACGCGTTGCGTCGCCGCCGTCGAGAGCCCGGCGCTGATCATGTCCGACCTGCCCTTTGGCAGCTACCAGGTCTCGCCGCAGCAGGCCTTCGAATCGGCCGCGCGGCTGGTCGCCGCCGGCGCGCAGATGGTCAAACTCGAGGGCGGCACACTGATGGCGCGCACCGTCGAGTTCATCTCCGAGCGCGGTGTGCCGGTGTGCGGCCACATCGGCCTGACGCCGCAGTCGGTGCACCAATACGGCGGCTACGTGGTGCAGGGCCGCAACGAGGATTCGGTGGCACAACTCATCGCCGACGCCATCGCGCTGCAGGAGGCTGGTGCCCGCATGCTGGTGCTGGAGACGGTGCCGGCCCCGGTCGGCCATGCCATCCGTGACGCCGTCGACATCCCGGTGATCGGTTGCGGCGCCGGGCCCGACTGCGACGGCCAGGTGCTGGTGCTGCACGACATGCTCGGCATCACGCCGCCGCCGCTGCCGCGTTTCGTGCGCGATTTTTCCGCCGGCGGGGGTGGTGTCGGCGAGGCCGTGCGCCGCTACGTCGACGCCGTCCGCACCCGCAGTTTCCCCGCCATCGCCGAGTGCTACCCATGACCACCGAAAACAGCGGCGCCGCCGCCCAACCCTTCGACTTCGAAGCCGCGGTGAGCGAGCTCGAGGCCCTCGTCGCCCAGCTCGAGAGCGGCAAGCTGCCGCTCGACGCCTCGCTCGACGCCTACCGCCGGGGCAGCCAGCTATTGGTCGCTTGTCGCGAACGTCTCGCCGCCGTTCGCCAGCACGTCGACATGCTCGACGGCGAGGTGCTGCGCGCCTTCGACAGCGGGGACGGCGCTTGAGCGCTGCTGCAGTGACTGGCGGCGACAGCTTCGCTGCATGGTCGGATGCGGTGCGCACCCGTGTCGAGGCCGCACTCGAGCGTGCGCTGCCGTCGCCCGACGTCGCTCCGTGCCGCCTCCACGCGGCGATGCGCTATGCCGTACTCGGCGGTGGCAAGCGCGTGCGGCCGTTGCTCGCCTTTGCCGCCGGCGAGGCGGTGGCGTCGCCGCCGGCCGCGGTCGAGGCAGTCGCCTGCGCGGTCGAGCTGATCCACGCCTATTCGCTGGTCCACGACGACCTGCCGTGCATGGACGACGATGACCTGCGCCGTGGCAAGCCCACAGTGCACGTGGCCTACGACGAGGCCACCGCGATGCTGGTCGGCGACAGCCTGCAGTCGCTCGCCTTTGCATTGGCTGCGGCGCCGGGGCTTGGTATCGCCCCCGCCGACCAGGTCGCCATCGTCCACCAGCTGGCCTTGGCAAGCGGCTCGCGCGGCATGGCCGGGGGTCAGGCCATCGACCTCGACAGCGTTGGTGTGGAGCTGAGCGTGCCGCAGCTGGAGAACATGCACATCCACAAGACCGGCGCACTGATCCGCGCAGCCGTGTCGATGGCTGCCGCCTGCGCCGGCGAGACCGGCTCGCCAGCCGCCGCCGCGCTCGACCGCTATGCCATGGCAGTCGGTCTCGCCTACCAGGTGGTCGACGACCGAAGCCAGCACCGAGGCGCTCGGCAAGACCGCAGGCAAGGATCAGGCGGCCAACAAGCCGACCTACGTCAGCATGCTCGGCATCCGCCCGGCGCGCGATCTCGCCACTGAATTGCACGCCCGCGCCCTCGGCGCTCTCGACCGACTGCCGGGCACGACCCGCCGCTTGCGCGAGCTCGCCGACGCCCTCCTCGAGCGCGGTGCCTGAAACGGCGGGCCGCTGTCGCCGGCAGCGGTTTTGACCCTGTCCGAATCGCGTGCCGACCGGAACCGAATCCCGACCAGAACAGTCGGATATTTCACGGCCTGCTTTATACTGCTCGACCCGCATGTCACCGCAAGCCGGTGATGTGTTGCTCGCGCAGCTTTGCCGACCACACCGACAAGAACTCCAGAGATCCGCCATGCACCCCAACGAACCGGTTCAGATCCCCGACGTCCAAGGCACGCCAGATACCCGTCAACTCGCCATTGACAAGGTCGGCATCAAGGACATCCGCCACCCGGCCAAGGTCATGGACCGCTCCGGGGGCGTCCAGCACACCGTCGCCAATTTCAACATGTACGTGCACCTGCCCCACAATTTCAAGGGCACGCACATGAGCCGCTTCGTCGAGTTGCTCAACAGCGGCGACCGCGAGATCTCGGTCGAGTCGTTCGAGCCGCTGGTGCGCGAGATGGTCGGCCGCCTCGAGGCGGAATCCGGCTACATCGAGATGCGCTTCCCGTACTTCGTCAACAAGAAGGCGCCGGTGTCCGGGGTCGAGAGCCTGCTCGACTACGAAGTCACTTTCATCGGCGAAGTGCGCCAGGGCACGTACCACTTCAAGATGAAGGTGCTGGTGCCGGTCACCAGCCTCTGCCCTTGCTCCAAGAACATTTCCGACTACGGCGCGCACAACCAGCGCTCGCACGTCACCGTCACCGTCGAGACGCGTGACTTCGTCTGGATCGAGGACGTCATCCAGACCGTCGAGGCGCAGGCTTCCTGCGAGTTGTACGGTCTGCTCAAGCGGCCCGACGAGAAGTACGTCACCGAGCGCGCCTACGAGAACCCCAAGTTTGTCGAGGACATGGTTCGCGACGTCGCCACTGCACTCAAGGCCGACCATCGCATCGGCCGCTTTGTGGTCGAGTCGGAGAACTTCGAATCGATCCACAACCATTCGGCCTACGCCCTGATCGAGGGCGGTCACGGCTGACGACATATCGCGGCGGCGGCAAGCCGCCGTGCTGATTCGGTTTTCGTATGGGTTGCATAAAAGTTTGCGATTGCAAGCCCGGTCGGATTGCTGCACCTTTCGCCATGTCAAAGCGTGGGCTACTCTAGGCGGTCTGCGCTCCGCGGCGAGACACTTGCGAGTTCTACCCAGCTGTCCCCGACACCGCTCGCGGCAGCCTGAACGCAGTTGATCGCTCCGGCAACCGGAAAAACAACAGAATCGAACTGAGGAGATCCGTCCATGACCCACCCCGCCGCCGGCTTCCAGACCTGCGCTTTCCCCAATAATCTGTCAGTCGCCCAAGGCGATCCCGACCTGTGGGCTGCCATCCAGCAGGAGGCCCATCGTCAGGAAGAGCACATCGAGCTCATCGCCTCGGAGAACTACGCCAGCCCGGCCGTCATGCAAGCCCAGGGTTCGGTGTTGACCAACAAGTACGCCGAGGGCTACCCCGGCAAGCGCTATTACGGCGGCTGTGAGTTCGTCGACATCGTCGAGCAGCTCTGCATCGATCGCCTCAAGCAGCTCTACCACGCTGATTTCGCCAATGTTCAAGCCAGCTCCGGCTCGCAGGCCAACCAAGCAGCCTTCCTTGCGCTGCTGAACCCGGGCGACACCATCATGGGCATGAGCCTGGCCGAAGGCGGTCACCTGACCCACGGCATGCACCTCAATATGTCGGGCAAGTGGTTCAAGGTTGTCAGCTACGGCCTCGACGCCAACGAAGTGATCGACTACGACGCCATGGAGCGTCTGGCCCACGAGCACAAGCCCAAGCTGATCATCGCCGGGGCCTCGGCCTATGCGCTGAAGATCGACTGGGAGCGCTTCGCTAACGTCGCCAAGGCCGTCGGTGCCTACTTTATGGTCGACATGGCCCACTATTCGGGCCTGATCGCCGCCGGCGAATACCCCAACCCGGTTCCGTTCGCCGACGTGGTCACCTCGACCACCCATAAGAGCCTGCGCGGCCCGCGTGGCGGCATCATCCTCACCAACAACGAAGAGATGGCCAAGAAGCTCAACTCGGCCGTTTTCCCGGGTGTGCAGGGTGGCCCGTTGATGCACGTGATCGCTGGCAAGGCCACTGCCTTCCATGAAGCCCTCCAGCCCTCGTTCAAGGCCTACCAGCAACAGGTCAAGAAGAACGCCGCTGCTCTGGCCGACACCTTGACCCAGCGCGGTCTGCGCATCGTCAGCGGTCGCACCGAGAGCCACGTGATGCTGGTTGACCTGCGTGCCAAGGGCATCACCGGCAAGGAAGCCGAGCGTGTGTTGGGCGAGGCTCACATCACTTGTAACAAGAACGGCATTCCCAACGATCCGGAAAAGCCCTTCATCACCAGTGGTATCCGCCTGGGTTCGCCGGCCATGACCACCCGTGGCTTCAAGGAAGAGCAGGCAGTTCTGACTGCCAATCTGGTCGCCGACGTCCTCGAGGCGCCGCATGACGCTGCCCGCGTCGCCGCGGTCAAGGCTCAGGTGACTGAGCTGACCCGCGCCTTCCCGGTTTACGGCAACACCTGATTCGTCGCATCGCAGGGCGTCCGGCACGTGCCGGAC
>RFSW01000089.1 GCA_009923755.1 Betaproteobacteria bacterium
GCAGGGAGAACTCGGGCTCCATGCCGGTGAAGAAGGTCCAGCCCTTGGCCGACATCCGCGTCAGCTGCTGTTTGAGAACGACACGCGAGCAGTAGGGCCAGGGCTTGCCGTGTACGTGCCCATCGGAGGCCATGCGCGCATAACCAGGCTGCCAAGGCACCAGGCTCAGGGTGCTCGCATCGCCCACGGCCATGTAGTCGCCGTCGGAATTCGGCCGCATACCCATGCCGGTGAGCGCGAAACCGGCAAAGCCGGCACCGTCGGTGACCACCGTGTCGTAGTGCTCGGCCGGGACCGACTTGGCCTTGGCTGCCCCGTGCATGTCTACGAACTGCGCGAGGATGTACTTCACCCCGTTGTCCTTGATGAACTTCTTGGCGTCTGCTGGTTTCACTGCTGCCCCCCCTGTTGTTGCCCTGCCTGCGGCCGGGCTTTTAGTTGGTCCCGTGCTTAGCGCACGACGCGCGCCACCGCCTCATAACCGATGGCACCGCCACCCATGTCCTCTGCAACCTCACAGAGCGTCTCCCACAGGTAACCGCCGTAGGTGCCGTCGCACCAGATGCGATAGGTCACCCCGGCTGGCGTCATCACCGCCGCAACGGTAACCCCGACGCCGACCATCGAGGTCAAGGCCAGCGCGCCGCCGGCGGCATCAAGCGTCGAGATATCGACAGCGCAGGTCTGGCGGAACAGGTCGACAGCTTGCGGACCGGCGACCACCAGTTCGGCGTCGAAGCGCGGCACCGGGTAGACCCCCGCCGCCGCGGGCAGCGCCAGCACCTTGGCCACGGTTTCACCACCGGCGCTGTCCTCGATCAGGTACTCGGTGATGCCAAGGCGCGCGACGATGGCGTCCTCGGTGCGGCACCAGCTGTTGGGCTTCGCCGGCGTTGCCAGACCCAATCCAGCCAGAGCGGCGGCGGCACTCGGCCCCTTGACGCCGACGCGCCGGCGGTAGCTCAGGTCGCCGATCGCCACGATGTCGAGGGCAGCCGCCGGTTCGCGCTCGAAGACGGCCACACTGCGCATGCCCTCAAGGTCGATCCAGCGCGCGGCATGCGCGGCCTGGGCGTCGGAGAGCGGGCTGGTACGGGCGGGCAGGCTCATGCTTGCTCCTTCTGGCGCAGGTCTTGCGGATCAAAGAACGGGGTCTCACAGACTTCGGCGCTCACCATCGAGCCGTCAGTCACGCGGATCTGGAATGCCGTCCCGGGTGCCGTCATATCGGGTGGCAGGAAGGCCAGGCCGATGTGATGGCCCAGATTGGGGCTCCAGTAGATGCTGGTGACACGACCGGCGATCTCGCCGTTGACGATCACCAGATGGCACTCCTGCGGCACTTGGCCGCTGTAGCCGGCGGGCAGCTTGAAGCCGGCGAGTTTGCGCTTGAGCGGCATCTGCTTAAGGATCTTCAGCGACCGCTGGCCGACAAAGAACGGCTTGTCGAGCTTGACCGCCCAGTCCATGCTCACCTCGAACGGATGCGTCAGGCCGTCGGTGTCTTGACTGACGATGAGGTGGCCCTTCTCCAGCCGCAGCAGACGCTGCGCTTCCACACCGAAGGGGCCGATGCCGTAGGGCTCACCGGCCTGCATCAGTGCGTCCCAAAGCGCCGGGCCATACTCGGCGGGAACGTGGATCTCGTAGCCCCACTCGCCGACGAAGCCCACACGCATCATCCGCGCGGGGATGCCGGCGACCTTGCCCTCGCGCACCGCCAAGTACGGGAATGCCTCGGGCGAAAGATCGGCGTCGCAGATCGGACCCAGCACCTTGCGGCAGTCCGGGCCGGCCAGGTTCACCGAGGAATACGCGCCCGTCAGATTGATGATCCCGCACTCGAGGCGCCACTCGCTGTTCAGGCGCGACATCTCGCGGTAGACCAAGGCCGCACCTGAGGTGGTGGTGGTGAAGTAGTAGACGTTGTCAGCCAGACGGGCGATCACGCCTTCGTCGGTCAGGACGCCGGTTTCGTCGCAGGAGATGCCATAACGTGTGCCGCCGACCTTGAGCAGGTCGATGCGCGCGGTATAGACCCGGTTGAGGAACTCGGCCGCCTGCGGTCCGCGGATCTCGATCTTGCCCAAGGTGCCGACATCGATCACCGCCACTTTGGTGCGCACGCGGCGGACCTCGTCGTGGATGCTGTCGATGCGCGACTTGCTCGGAACAGCGTAGTACTCCGGACGCTCCCAGGCGCCAGCCGGCATGAACACTGCACCGAGGGCGGCGTGGCGGCCATGCAGCGGGCTGCGGCGATGCGGGTTGAAGCCGCGCCCCGCGAGGTGCGACATCGGCACCGGGTGGAAGAACGGCCGCGCGGTGGTGGTGCCGACCTGCTGCGGCGATTTGCCAACCAGTCGAGCGAGGATGCGCAAGGCTGTCATGTTGGAATGCTTGCCCTGGCTCGGGCCCATGCCCACGGTGGTGAAGCGCTTCAGCAACTCGATGTTGTCGTAGCCCTCCTGCACCGCGTTCTCGAAGTCCTTCACCTGCAGGTCCTCGTCGAAGTCGACGAAGTTCTTGCCCGACGGGTGCTTGACCACCGGCCACGGGTGGCTTGGCGCCTCACCCCCCGGCAACACCGGGTCGACCTCGAGCGCCGTGCCGAGCACGTGCGCCGCGGCCAGCGCACCGGCCCGTGCGCCATCGGCCTGCTTGCTGTCGAGCGCAAACACCCCATTGACACGGCCACAGGCAAATACACCCTCGGGCAGTACGTCGGGGACGAACTGTTGCAAGCGTTCGTCAAAGCGCATCTTGGTGCCGGCTTGGTACAGCAGATTAGCGGCTGGCGCCCAGCCGGTGCTCATGGCCACGCCATCGCAATCGAGGCGGCGTGCGGTCGAGGTGTCGGCGACACCCTCACGCACCTTGCACAGCGTGACCGCAGTCACTTCGCCACTACCGTCGGCATGTGCCTCATAGATGCCGGTGCCGGGCAGGCACTCGACGCCACGGGCACGCACCTTCTCGACAGCCGGGCAGGACGGCAGCGTGTCGCGCAGATCAGCCACCGCCAACACCTGGACGCCCGCATCGATGAGATCCAACGCCACACGGTAGCCGTCGGCGTTGGCAGCCGTCACCACCACACGGCGAGCCGGTTGAACGGCGTAACGGTGGATCAGACGCTGCATCGCCGAGCCGAGCATCACACCGGGCAGGTCATTGTTGCGAAAGACGGTGGGCTGCTCGAATGCGCCGCTGGCCATCACCGTGGCGCGCGCGCGCATCTTGGTCAGCTTGTCTGCATCCACCAGCGGCACCCACTGGTCGGCATACCAAGCCGCGGCCAGGGTCGATTCGAAGACGCGGATGTTCTTGTGGCCACGAGCCCGTGCGATCAGACCACGCACAGCCTCGCGCTGGGCCGTGTCGCCGCCGAGCTGGTACATGCCGGAGCCCCCAACACGGGCGTTCTCGTCGACCAAGACCACGCTGGCGCCGGCATCGGCAGCCGACAAAGCCGCGCTCAGGCCGGCGACACCACCGCCGATCACCAGCACATCGCAGAAGTCATAGCGCTTGTGCGTGTAGATGTGTGGCGTGGCGGCATCGATGCGGCCGAGGCCGGTGATGGCGCGGAACATGCGCTCCCAGGTCGGGAACCAGCGCTTGCTGTAGAACGCCTTGTAATAGAAACCGACCGGAAGGAACGCCGAGAGGCGGTCAAGAAAGCGCACACGGTCTTTGGCGAGGCCGCCCCAGGTGTTCACCGCGGTCAAGTCCATGCCCTCGCGCACCGGCACCACATCGCCGCGGACGTTGAGTCGCTGACCGTCCTGAACCAGCACGTTCACATCGTGGTTGGCCATCGACAGGATGCCGCGCGGGCGGTGGTACTTGAAGCTGCGGCCGAGCGTGCGGACGCCGGACGCCCACAGCGCACTGCTCACAGCGTCGCCGGCAAAGCCGACGTAGTCACGGCCTTCGAAGCGGAAGCGCACCTGGCGCGAGCGGTCGATCCACTCGTCGGGGCGCTGCGGCAGGCGGCTCATGCGTCACCTCCGGGGAGGCGGGTGGCGATCACGCGGTCCTTCTCGGTATCGCGCTCGGCAATGAACCAGGTGTTGGACGGCGTGTGGCACCACCATTCCTGCTTGACGCCTGGCGAGCCGTTGCGGTTGAACACGTAGTCGGCCCATTCGTCGTCGCTGCACGTTGCAGGATCCGGTGCCTTGCGCACTTCGCCCCAGTAGGCGAACTCGGAGACCGGGCGCAGCCCGTTCACTGGACAGTTCATCAATTTCATCGTGACAACCTCAGTGGCCCACGCTCGCCGCGCCCTTCTCGCCGGTCAGCGAGTAGTTGCGGAAGCGGTCTAGCGAGAAGCCGGTGATCAGTTCATGGGGGCTGTCCTTGGCTACCGTCCACGCCATGGTCTTGCCGCAGACCGGCGTGGCCTTGAAGCCCCACGTGCCCCAACCGGAATCGAGATAAAAGCCCTCGACCGGGGTTTTGCCCATGACCGGGGCGAAGTCGGGGGTCATGTCGGCCATACCCGACCACTGGCGGTTGACCTTGACGTTGGAGAGGAACGGGAACATGTCGAGCATGTGTGCCGACAGACCCTCGGTAAAGTCGAGTGTCGAGCGCGTCGAATGCAACTCATAGGGATCGAGCGATGCGCCCATGACCAACTCGCCGCGCGCGCTTTGGCTGATGTAGATGTGCAAGCTGCCAGACACAAAGATGTGGTCCAGCCAAGGCTTCATCGGCTCACTCACCATCGCCTGGAGCGGGTGGATGTAAATCGGCGTCTTGATGCCGACCATGTCGGTGACACGCGGCGTCGAGCCGGCCACCGCGCACAGCACCTTGTTGGTCGCGATGTGCCCGCGGCTGGTCTGCACGCCCACCACCTTGCCGCCCTTCACCTCGATGCCCGTGACTGCGGTCTGCTGGTGGATCTCGACCCCGCGCTGGCAGGCGCCGCGGCCGTAGCCCCACGCGACCGCATCGTGGCGGGCGATCGAACCCGGGGCGTGATAGAGCGCACCCAGAATCGGCGCATGGCCGTTGCAGCTGATGTCGATACTGGGGCAGGCGCGCTTGACGAAATCGGGCCCGACCAGCTCGGAGTCGACGCCGTAGTGCTTGTTCACCTCAGCGCGCCAGCGCATGGTCCGCACCGCAGAATCGGTGTGCGCGAGCGTGAAGTGGCCGCGCGTCGAGTAGAACAGGTTGAGGTCGAAATCCTCGCTCAGGTCTTGCCAGAGCTGCACCGACGCGTCGTAGAACTTGACGCCCTCGGGTGTGAGGTAGTTCGAGCGGATGATGGTGGTGTTGCGACCGGTATTGCCGCCGCCGATGTAGCCTTTCTCGAGCACAGCAACATTTGTGATGCCATGCTCGCGTGCGAGGTAGTAGGCTGCAGCGAGGCCGTGACCGCCCGCGCCAATGATGACAACATCGTAAGACGCACGCAGTTCGGTGGGCGCCGTGAACATCCGTGGCTCCGGATGTTTGCTGCTGAGGCCGAAGCGCAAGAGTCTCCAAGGCATGGCGGACGGTTCTCCAAAACGATGAAGCGAACTAGAACTTTGAGACGACCCGGACGGAGAAACGAGTTTCTCTGCAGGAAATAATAGTTCTTATAGACCACGAAAAAGACAGAGTCAACTTTATTTCACCTAGTGAATCTTTTGCCGTTTCACCACTCTTAGGCTCCGTCACTCCCTGCGAATCCTGTTATGGAACGATCGACCAACGGCCTCGACGGGCAGCGCCCCCCGGCCCTGACCGAGGAATCACAGGCTGGTAACACGCTAGAGCAACGCCTCGGCGCAGCCCTTCGCGACAAGCGCCAGGCCCACGGTCTGACCATCGCCGATGTGTCGGACCTTGCAGGCATCTCCCGCGGCATGCTCTCCAAAATCGAGAACGGCCAGACCGCGACCAGCCTCGACACGCTGCACCGGCTGGCGCGCGCACTCGGGGTATCCCTGTCTGCGCTGTTTCGCGACGTCGACGTGATCGAAGGCAACGCCCAGTTGGTGCGTGCCGCAGAGGGCATGGAAGTGGTCCGGCGCGGCACGCGGCGGGGACACACATACCGGCTGCTGGCCTACGACCAGGGGCCACACAAGCTGTTCGAGCCCTTCCTGATCAGCCTCGACGACGCGTCGGAGGTGTTCCCGACGTTTCAGCATCCGGGCACCGAGTTCATCCACATGCTGCAAGGGCGCATGCTCTACCGCCATGGCAAAGACACGCACGAGCTCACCCCGGGTGATTCGCTGACCTTCCGCGGCGATGTCCCCCATGGACCTGAGGTGCTGGTTGAGACGCCGATCCGTTTTCTGGCGGTGATCATGTACGGCAACGGGGAACCGGGTTGAGCGACGCCTTCGCCGTCCGTCAGGCCGGCACTGCCGACACCCCGGCCCTCGCCTCACTGCTGGCGGCGCTGTTCAGCATCGAGCAGGACTTTGCGCCGGACAGTGAACGCCAGCGCCGCGGCCTTAGGGCCGTGCTAGACAGCCCTCTCGGCCGCATCGCAGTCGCAACCGCGCCCGATGGTTCGGTGGTGGGGATGTGCTCAGGCCAGTTGGTCTACTCCACCGCCGAGGGCGCTGCGTCGGTCTGGATCGAAGACGTCGTGGTGGCTGAAGGCTGGCGTGGTCGCGGCATCGGCCGGGCGCTGCTGGACCATGTTCTGGCCTGGGCCAACGAACGGGGCGCCACCCGCGCCCAGCTGCTGGTAGATCTGGATAACCCGCCGGCCCTCGAGTTCTACCGGCACCTGGGTTGGTCGGAGACGCGTCTGGCGGCACGCCGCCTCGGCCTTGCCCGGCCCTCTACCGACTAATCAGCGCCGGCGACACGCCATAAAAAAGGGCACCCGGAGGTGCCCCAAACCCACTGGAGGGTTATTCGATCAGGAGTGGTAGGCCGACTCACCGTGGTAGGTGGTGTCGAGACCTTCGCGCTCTTCCTCTTCCTTGACGCGGAGTCCGATGGTCATGTCGATCAGCTTCAGAGCGATGAACGAAACCACACCGGAGATAACCACTGCAGTCTGGACCTGGATCCACAGCTGGGGCCCGATGCCCGGGAAGCCGCCGCAGGTGTTGGCCACGTAGTCGCAGATGCCGGTTCCGCCCAGGTCGGGCGAGGCGAACACGCCGGTCAGGATGGCACCGACAATGCCGCCGAGGCCGTGGACGCCGAACACGTCCAGCGCGTCATCGGCGCCCAGCATGCGCTTGAGCCCGGTCACGCCCCAGTAGCAGATGGCACCTGCAGCCAGACCGATGATGAGCGCACCGCCCACCCCGACGAAACCGCAGGCCGGCGTGATCGCGACCAAGCCCGCCACGGCACCCGAGGCAGCGCCGAGCATCGACACCTTGCCGCGCGTCACGTACTCGACGAAGGTCCAGGCCAGCACCGCAGCGGCGGTGGCGAACAGGGTGTTGACGAAGGCTAGCGCCGCCACACCATTGGCTTCCAGGTTGGAGCCGACGTTGAAGCCGAACCAGCCCACCCACAGCAGCGATGCGCCGATCATGGTCAGCACCAGGTTGTGCGGAGGCATGGCTTCGCGGCCGTAGCCGATGCGCTTGCCGATCATGTAGGCGGCGACCAGCGCCGCGATACCGGCGTTGATGTGGACCACCGTGCCGCCAGCAAAGTCCAGCGCGCCCTTCTGCCACAGCCAGCCGGCTGCCGCAGTCACGGCGTCCAGCGAAGCGGCGTCGGTGATCGCGTCGGGGCCGTCCCAATACCAGACCATGTGGGCCATCGGGATGTAGGCGAAGGTGAACCACAGCACCACAAACAGCAGAACGGCCGAGAA
>RFSW01000090.1 GCA_009923755.1 Betaproteobacteria bacterium
CGAAGCTGCCATCGTCGGCCGGCGCAGGTGCCACCTCGCTGCCGAAAAAAGGCTCGATACGGATCGCGGCCGGCGGCAGGATGAACTCAAGATCGTCGCGCAGGCCCGCCTCGGTGGCGCTGCCGGTGTAGCTGACCACCCAGCGGCCCGACTTGACCCGGCGTTTGGGCGCTTTGTGGACTTCAACCAGGCCCTGGCCCGCAAGATCTGCCTTGATGCGCTCGAACAACTCAGTGGACGTCGGACCGAGGTACAGCATCCAGCCCGCAGGCATCACACTGTCGGCCACGACCGGTGGCGGCTCGACATCGCCGCTGGCAGGCGACAGCGCCGTCGTGCTATCGACACCCGCCATGGCTGCTAGGCGTTCGCGACAGGACTCGACCGCTTGCAGATCGGCGCCAGCCTCGCCGCGATGGCCCGCGATCATGGCGCGGATCAGGTCGCCGGATTCGAGGAAAGCATCGATGTGCGCGTTGACCAGCCGGATCTCGTGTTTGCGGATGCGATCAAGCAGCGTCTCGAGCACATGGGTGAAACCCGAGATGTCATTGAGGCCGAACATGCCGGCGCCACCCTTGATCGAGTGGGCGGCACGGAAGATGGCGTTAAGATCGTCCTCGGCAGGGACCGCGACGTCCATGCCCACCAGCAAGCCCTCCATGCTGGCAAGGTTTTCGGCAGCCTCCTCGAAGAAGACCTGCTGGAACTGGCTGATGTCGACGCTCATGACCGTGCCGTATCGGAGAACAATCTGCCGTCAGCCGATACAGCGCCGAACGACTTCCAGCAACTTGGCTGGATCGAAGGGCTTGACCAACCAGCCGGTGGCGCCGGCCGCTTTGCCCTGCGCCTTCATGGCATCTCCGGACTCGGTGGTGAGCAACAGGATCGGCGTGCGGGAATGCGCGGCAGTGGCGCGCAGCGCGCGCACCATGGTCAGGCCATCCATCTTCGGCATGTTCTGATCCGTGATGATGAGCTGGACGCTGTTGGCCTTCGCCATCGCCAAGCCCTCCTCACCATCCGCTGCCTGCAACACCTCGTAGCCACCGCCCTTGAGCGTGAACGTCACCATTTGGCGAATGGAGACCGAGTCGTCAACCGTGAGTATCGTCTTGCCCATGCCAGAGAGGCCCCAAAAAAACTAGAAGAGATCGACGCTGCCGGTCGTCATGCTGATCATGCGACTGTCGACCGGGCAATTAGCCGTCGACTGCCGGGACTGCTCGATCAGCGCCGCCAAACGGGCCGAAGCCGCCTCAAGCGCAGCTGGGCTTACTTTGCCGGCCGCCAGTCCGGCCAAGCCGGCACTCAGCTGGCCAAGGCCGTCTGCCAAGTCTGCGCTGGCTGCGGTGCGCCGTTGAACGTGGGCGAGCAGCTGGCTGGCGATATCCTGAAACTGCATGGCCACCGACGCGGCGTCGACCGTGCGGCTCACCTGCGCCTCGGCCTGACCGATTCCGACCTCGCGTGCAAGACGGCGCTGCTCCTGCAGGGCCGCCATTTTCTCGAGCAGTTGATCGAGATGGCTGCCGCTCTGCGTCGCCAGCGCCCGGTCCTGCCCGGCCATCTCGCTGGTGGTTTGCACCACCGCCTGCATCGAGGCCTCGATCTGCGCGCTGCGCTGGCGGATCTCGCTGCTAAAGCTCTGCGTGCGGCTGGACAAGGTACGCACCTCATCGGCTACCACCGCAAAGCCACGCCCGGCATCGCCGGCGCGCGCCGCTTCGATCGCCGCATTCAGCGCCAGCAGGTTGGTCTGCGAGGCGATGCCCTCGATCTCGATCAGGATGCGGTTCACATCGGCCACCTGCCCGCGCATCGACTCGAGGGTCGCGATCATGGCCGAGCTGCGCTGCTCTCCACTCACCACGCTGCCCACCAAGCTGCGCAAGATGGCGGTTGCCTCCTCGGTGAAGCGCTCAAAGCTCGGCTGGCCCTCGGTCGACCGGTCTGCATCGCCGGCAATCTGGCCGCGCGCATGGTCGGCGATGCTCTCAAAACGCTGGCTGAGGGAACCGATGGCGTCCGACATCATGGCGCGCACCTGTGCCAGCTCCTCGTCGGCTTTGCTCAGCTGGCTGCGCACCTCGGCCACGCCCGCGAAGCTTGGCTGGAGCAGCGCATCGGACACCACCGGCACCGGCGCCGGTGCTGGCGCCGGCGCCGGAACCGACAACGACCCGCCAGCCGCAAAACCAAACCAGGCGCCAGCCAGCGTCAGCGCACCGGTCAGAGCAAGCACCCACCACACTGCCACCGGAGCAGACTCGACTTGCCAGACCAAAGCCGCCGCGCAGACCAGGCCCGCGGTGGCTGCACAACACAACCAGCCGGCGTGGCGTATCGATGTCTCGCTTGATCGTGTTTGCATGTATCGCCCCAAGCGCCCTATGTTGACTGCACGTCGCCAAGCCGCGCACTGCCCTCGCGGGCGCACGCCGCCCATCAGCTCAATCGGCGACGCTCTCCACCACTTCGAAACGCAAGCGTCCGACGCGCTCGCGGAACTCCTCGCCCAGCTCGCGGATGTTGTGGTCGTCGACGTCATGACGCCAACTCACTGCGCAATCGCGCCCTGCGACCGATGCAGCTTCCAGCTTCATCAGGATCTTGACGATGAACTTGGCGGTGGAGCTGTTGAGGTAGACCAGACGGAAGTCGGCATGGACAGGCCCGCTGGAGGAATCCATCCACTCAAACAAGGCGGTCAGCGGCGCCTCGAAAAATGCATTGGCATCTTCCGGGTAAGACTCGCCGGAGATGCGCAACTGGCCCGCGTCGTAGTCGAACTCCAGACACGGCGTGCGATCGGTGGCCCGGATCAGCAAGGGACTCATGCGGCAGACTCCAAATAAGCGGTGAAGTTGAAGTAGCTTGAACCCACCGGGAAGAAGTCGAAATCGAACTGCCCATTGGCTTCACGGGCAATGGTGATCCAGCCGACACCAGCACCACGGGTGTCCTCGCGCTCGTCATCGAACAAGACATCGCCCATCAGCGCGGTGAGCACGCGACGGTCAAGCCCGCGCAGGCGCCCGATGGTCTCGCGCAGATCCGGCACGGCCGTATCATCGACCAGGTTGGAGCAACTCACGTAGAGCCCCCCGCGGCCTGTGCGGCCGATCTGCACCAGACCCGCGCGCGGATGGCCAGGGAACTGGACCGGCTCTTGGGAGTAGCGCATCACGTTCTGCACCTGCTCGACCAAGATCGCAAACACGGCTCGCGCCACCCGCGGGTGGATGCCCAGACGAGACAAGTTGTCCCGCAACATGCTGCCCATGCCGGCGAGCAGGTCGTCATTCATCGGGCCGCAATAACTCGCCAGCGCCTCGCCTTGGACGAGCGCATCGCGCAGCAGGAATGCGCGTTCGGCGGGTGACTGGGTACTGGCGTCCAAACTGGCCCTCTGGTTGGAAATCTTCACGGAGCAGCGGCGATGATAGAGCAGGCTCCCGTCGCACGCACGCCCTGCGGCCTACAAGGTGCACTAGAATCGGCCGCTTCTGATGGATTCTTTAGAGTCACAGTGTCTGTTTCTCCCCAAAATCCCCTGCCCACAACCCAGATGGCATCCCCCGCTTCCCCGGACGTGTCGCCCCAGACGCTCTGGGACGGCCTTGCGACGCGACGTTTGGTATTGGTGGTGCGCCAGAACGATGGCGCCATCCTGGTGGCCAATGCACTGGCTGAACAGTCGTTGGGATTTGACGAGGGCGAACTGATCGGCCGCACGTTGGCCGAGCTGCACGACGAGTTCGAGCTGGACCTCATCCAGTGCCGGCATGACCTCACGCACGGGCTCGTTGCCGAAGGCGAACTGCGGCTCAGTTGCCGCGACGGCTCCGACCGTTGGCTGTTCGTTGAGAGCCTGCCGCATCCCGATATCGACGGCGCAACTTGCCGGCTGCTCCTGGCCCGCGATGTACAAGCCGAGATCGATGCGCGCTCAGAGCAACGCGGGCGACTGGCCGCGCTCGAACGTGGCCAGGGCATCGCCGAATACGACCTCGACGGCAAGCTTCTGCGCGCCAACGACATCTTTAAGGCGCTGATGCATGGCTCGGAGCAAGAGCTCGCCGGCATGGCGCATAGCGATATGTGCGACCCCCTGTTCGCTCAAAGCGGAGGCTACGCTGACTGGTGGCAGCGCATCCGGCTGGGTGAGGTCGACGAGGGTACGCGTCGCTATGTCGGCCTGAGTGGTCGTGCGATCTGGCTGCGCGAGGTTTTCAACCCGACGTTTGACGCCGCCGGGCGCCCCTACAAGGTGATCCAGGCCGCGCTCGATGTGACCAAGTCGCGCTCGGCGGAACTGCAATTGCTCGAGAGCATGAGTTACGCAGGGCGCATCCAGATGGCCATGCACGAGCCCTCGCGGGACATCCTCGCCCTGCATCTGCCTCAGCGCCACGCCGTGATGTGGCAGCCACGCGAGGCCGTGGGTGGGGATTGCTTCATGGCGCGGGCAGTCGGTGACCGCATCTGGTTCTGTCTGTTCGACTGCACGGGCCACGGTGCGCCGGGCGCGATCCTGGCGACACTAGTGTTGTCGGTGGTCGACCGCATCCTCGCCCGCGACGGCGGCTTGTCCGACCCGGGCACGGTGCTGCAGCGCCTGAATCGCCGCATCAAGGTGGTGCTCGATCAGGAGCAAGAGCGCATTGAACAGCTCGACACCAGCGACGACGGTGTCGACGGCATCGTCTTCTGCCTTGAGCCCGCGCGCTCCCGTGCCATCGTCGCCAGCACCGGCTTGCCGCTGTTCGTGCTGGAACCGGCCAAAGAAGGCGTGATTCACCGCTGGCCGGGCGGAGGCCTCGGTTACCGCGGGGTCCCCACAGAACGGCGCTGGGATAACCGCGAGATCCGTTGCACGCCCGACACCCGGCTGTTCGTCGCAACCGATGGGGTATTTGATCAGGTCGGCGGCTCACGCAGCCGGGGCTATGGCGCGGTGGCTTTTGCACGTAGCCTTCAGTCCCGCGTCGACCGGCCGATTACCGAGCAGGCGGAGGGTGCGATGCACGATTTCGAACAATTCCAAGGCAGCCAGCGGCGGCGGGACGATGTTGCGCTGGCCGGCTTGCAGCTGCCCACCGGCAGCGTGTGAGGATGGCGAAAACTGTTTTGGTGGTCGACGACTCCGCCTCGATGCGGCAGATCGTCTCGGCGGTTCTGATCGAGGCCGGCTACGAGGTGGTGACGGCCGACGACGGCGCGTCTGCGATGACGTTGCTCGACGGACGCCCGCTGCACCTGGCCATCTGCGACGTCGAGATGCCGCACATCGACGGCATGGCGTTTGTTGCGCACATGAAACAGCAGCCGGCTTACCGCTTTGTGCCGGTGATCATGCTCACGACTCTGTGGTCGGATGAACGCAAGATGCAAGGCCGCGCGGTTGGTGCCAAAGCCTGGTTCGTCAAACCCTTCGACCCGCCAAAGATGCTGGCGGCAGTGGCACGGTTCATCCTGCCCTGACTGGGCGGCTGCGGGGGCGCGGCAAACCCCTGGATGACCGCTTGCCCCAGGCGTAGGGCGTGTTGGTGGTTTGGACGAATCGCGGCATCGGGGCATGTGATCGTTGAGACATCGGACACCGCGCATGAAAGCCACCGCCTTCCGCCAATGCCTGCCCGTCGACCACGCCGAGGCGCTGCTCGACATCGAACTGCCGGACCCGGTCGCGGCTGGCCACGACCTGCTGGTGGAGGTGCGCGCGGTGTCGGTGAACCCGGTGGACACGAAAGTGCGGCGCAACCTGCCGCCGGAGCCGGGCCAAGTGCGGGTACCCGGTTGGGATGCAGCCGGCGTGGTGCGCGCGGTGGGCGAGCGGGTGACGCGCTTCCGGCCGGGCGACCGGGTGATGTACGCCGGTGCGCTCGACCGCGCGGGCAGCAATGCCGAGTTGCAGACGGTGGACGAACGCCTCGTCGGACCGATGCCACAGTGCCTGGATTTTGCGCACGCGGCCGCGCTGCCCCTGACCTTTCTCACGGCGTGGGAGTTGCTGTTCGACCGGCTGCAGGTTGCGGCGGATAAGCAGACCGGCGGCGCGCTGCTGGTGACCGGCGCCGCGGGTGGCGTGGGCTCGGCGCTGCTGCAGCTGGCGCGCGCGCTGACCGGGCTGACACTGGTCGGCACCTCCTCGCGGCCGGAGACACGCGAGTGGGCGCTGCAGATGGGCGCGCATCACGCGATCGATCACCGCCAGCCGCTGGCGGCGCAGGTCCGCGCCTTGGGCATGCCGCAAGTGGATTACGCTGCCAGCCTGACGCACACCGACACCCACTTTGCCGAACTGGCCGAGATCCTGGCGCCGCAGGGCCGGCTGGGGCTGATCGACGACCCCGGCCCGCTCGACATCCGCCTGCTCAAGCGCAAGAGCATCTCGCTGCACTGGGAGTTCATGTTCACACGGCCGCTGTTCGGCACGGCGGACGTGGCGCGACAGGGTGACATTCTGGCGGAGGTGGCGCGGCTGGTGGATGCCGGGGCGCTGCGCTCGACCCTCACCGAGCACTTCGGCAACATCAATGCGGCTAACTTACGGCGCGCGCATGCTCTGCTGGAAAGCGGCCACGGGCGCGGCAAGGTGGTGCTGGAGGGGTTCGGCGGCTGACACGCGCTCTGGTGCGCGGCGGCCACCCCCCACACGCCGTGTCAGCCCTGCAGGGCCTGCCAGATGGCCCAGCCCAGCGTGACCAACGCGAACAGGTTGATGACAACCACGGCGCGGTGTCCAAGCGAAAAGGCTGCGTGCCTGCCCTCGTCGCGCGCGCGGTTGAGCGCCGGCGTGGCCAGCAGCGACACGCTCATCATCGCCGCCACCGATGCCGCCAGCAGCGCGACGTAGCCCTGCACGGCGACAAGTGCGGCCAGTGCCGCCAGGACCCCGTTGACTGCGTAGTAACGCGGCCAGAAAGCGCGCAGCAGAGGCCCGGCCGCCTCCGGGCTGAGCTTGGCGAAGATCAGCGGGGCGAGGAGTGCGCTGGAGAACAACATGACCCCCAGGGCAGCAGCGAGCAAGATGGCGGCCATGGCCTCAGAGCGAGTCTGCTAAACCGGCAAGGTCGGGGCCGAGCGGCAAGCGCAGGGAGGCCAGTACCGCGCGGCAAAGCTCGACGTGAGCAGGGTCCAAGCCACCGTTTGAGGCCGATTCGATCACCGACTCGATGAGCAGGCCGGCCATTTCGTTGCGCTGGCGGGCGCCCGCAAGCGCGTTACGCAGTTCAATGATGAAGTTGTCGCGGGCATCCAGCTCGCGCATCAAAGGGTCCCAGTGTTGCGAGCGATGCCGCTGCAACAGACTCTCGACCGCCACCGGGTGCTCACTCAAGTATTCCGGGTTGAAGTCGTCGAGGACGAAGTTCTCGAGCTCGGGCACGTCCCTCAGCATCTCCTCACTGAGACGCTGAAAGCCCATGCTCCAACCGCCATACAAGCGCCGCTGGATGACCTCGCGGCGGAGGATGCGAAAGTTCTTGTGGCGCGGGTCGCGGGCGATCTTGGCCACAAGGGCATCGACTGCGTCGTCATCGCCCTCGATGGTCTGCAGGAACGACCCGTTGCCGTGGACGAGCAGCCCGGTGAGGCCGAGCTCGGGGTTATTCAGGTGACACTGCCGCAGCAGGTCGAGGAGCATCCTGGGCGTCCAGGGCGTGCTTT
>RFSW01000010.1 GCA_009923755.1 Betaproteobacteria bacterium
CTGCTCGACCTCGTTCTGGTGGTAGACATCGCCGTACTTCACACCGTCGGTCCAGACCAGATCGAAGACGTTCTCGACCCCCTGGATGTACATCGCCAGCCGCTCCAAGCCATAGGTGATCTCACCAGTGATGGGCTTGCAGTCGATGCCACCGACCTGCTGGAAGTAGGTGAATTGCGTCACCTCCATGCCGTTGAGCCAGACCTCCCAGCCGAGACCCCAAGCCCCCAGCGTCGGGTTCTCCCAGTCATCTTCGACAAAGCGCACATCGTTGGCCTGCAAGTCGAGGCCGATCGCCTCGAGCGAGCCGAGATAAGCCTCGAGGATGTCGGCCGGCGCCGGCTTGAGGACGACCTGAAACTGATAATAGTGCTGCAGCCGGTTCGGATTGTTGCCATAGCGGCCATCCTTCGGGCGCCGGCTCGGCTGCACATAAGCCGCTTTCCACGGTTCAGGGCCGAGGGCGCGGAGAAAAGTGGCGGTGTGACTCGTGCCGGCGCCGACCTCCATGTCGTAGGGCTGCAAAAGTACGCAGCCGCGCTCCGACCAGTAGCGCTGCAGGGTGAGGATGAGGTCCTGAAAGGTGCGCATCGGCACGCCGGATGGTCAGATTTGGAATTCGCGATTCTAGCAGGCGGGCGTGACGACTCCGGCCCTGGCTCCATGGCGTGCCGGGGCTGATGTGCGGCACCATGCCGGGCGGCTGCGGTCAGACGAAGCGCTACCTGACTCTGCCATGATGCGCGCCATGAACCCCGATCGCTTGCCCTGCCCGCTCGCCCGCAACCCACGCGCCACCCTTGCCTTCATCGCCTTGGCATGTTTCGGGCTGATCGGCGGAGGGGTGGTGCTGCAGGCCACGGTCAACGTCCAGCCCTGCCCCTTGTGCGTGTTCCAGCGCTATGCCTACATCGTCACTGGCCTCCTGGCGATGGCTGGTGCCATGCACGCCGGCACCTACCGCGTGTCGCGCATCTATGCCGGCCTGACGACACTCGCTGCACTGGTCGGCGCTGGCATTGCCGCACGCCAGGTCTGGCTGCAGCACAACCCGCCGGCCGTCTCCGAATGCGGTGCCGACCTCGAGTTCATGCTGGAGAGCTTTCCGCTCACCCAGGCGCTGCCGATGGTGTTCCGTGGCACCGGCGACTGCAGCAAGGTAGATTGGACGCTGCTCGGCTTCTCCATCGCCGAACTCTCCCTCGCTGCGTTTGCGGTGCTGGCGGCCTGCGCCCTCGCGCTGGCGGCCGACCGCTACGCCGGCCGGCACTGACGCGCGCCGCTAATTGCCCGGCTTGGCAGCCGCAACGCGGGCACGCTGCATGCCCTGCTTCCAGCGGATCAGCAGCAGTAACTCGACGCGCGCCTGCACCGCGGTGACGCAGAGCACCGGCAGGCCATGCTCGGGCTGGCCGACGATGTGTCCCTCGGCGCAACGGCTCACCACCACCACCTCGACGCCACCTTGCTGCGCACGACGAACGGCCTCCAGCAAGGGATCAGCCAGCGTGCCGTTGCCGGTGGCAGCAATCACCAGACCCTGCACGCCCGCCGCGACCAGCGCATCGACAGTGCGCCCATCCTGGCCGGCAGCATTGCCAACGATCTCAACCCACGCCCACGGCAGGTCCGGCTCGAAACCGAGCGGCTCCGGCAGTGCGGCCGGCACGGTGTACCACCCCTCTTCCATGGTGGCGCCAGGCTCGCGCGACGCGGTGAAGGCATTGATGGCATAGGGGTGACGTTTGCGCACCGCATGGCCGGGCAAGACCAGACCATGCACGCAGACGCGCACCCCGGCCGCCGACGGATCGGTGGCCAGACGTACAGCGTCGAGCAGGTTCTGCGGCCCATCAGCCGAAACGGCAGTGGCCGGACGCATGGCCGCGGTGAGCACCACCGGTTTGGCGGCAACCAAGGTGCGGGCCAGAAAGTACGCCGTCTCCTCGAGCGTGTCGGTGCCGTGGGTAATCACGACACCCTCCAGTTGCCCATCCTTGAGGCCGCTCACCACCTCGCGGTGGAGGTCGGTCCATATGGCGTAGGACATGTTCTTGGAATCGACCTGCGCCACCTGGCGGGTCTCAAGGTCGAAGTCAGCGAGCGCCGGCACCGCGGCCACCAGCTGGTCGACCGACAGCGCCGCAGCACGGTAGCCGGTGGCTTGTGCCGATGACTCGGCAACCCCGGCGATGGTGCCGCCGGTGCCGAGGATAAGCACGCGGCCAGACACCTCAACCCTCCAGCTTGCGCCGCAGCAGTTCGTTGACCTGCGCCGGGTTCGCCTTGCCGCGGCTCGCCTTCATCACCTGCCCGACCAGCGCGTTGAAGGCCTTCTCCTTGCCGGCCTTGAACTCGGCCACCGATTGAGCGTTCGCGGCGAGCACCTCGTCGATGATCGGCTCGATCGCCGAGGCATCGGTAACCTGCTTCAACCCCTGCGCTTCGATGATGGCATCGGCACTCGAACCCTCGCCGTTCCACAAGGCCTCGAAGACCTTGCGCGCGATGTTGTTGGAGATGGTGCTGTCGGCGACGCGCGCCAGTACGCCGGCGAGTTGCTGCGGCATCACGGGCGAGTCGGCGATCGACTTCTCCTCGCGGTTGAGCCGCGCCGCGACCTCACCCATCACCCAGTTGGCGGCGGGCTTGGCTTGCGCGGGACCGGCAGCGGCGACCACTGCCTCGAAGTAACGCGCCGTCTCTAAGCTGGCGGTGAGTTGCGCAGCGTCGTATGCCGAGAGGCCAAAGTCCGCGGCAAAGCGCGCCTGCATCGCCGCCGGCAGTTCCGGCATACCGGCCTTGACGCGCTCGATGCGCGCCGGCTCGATGACCAGCGGCGGCAGGTCGGGGTCGGGGAAATAGCGGTAGTCGTGCGCGTCTTCCTTGCTGCGCATCATCCGCGTCTCGCCGGTGTCCGGGTCGAACAACACGGTAGCCTGCTGGATCTTGTGGCCGTCCTCGATCTGCTCGATCTGCGAGCGGATCTCGTAGTCGATGGCCTGCTGCAGGAAGCGGAACGAGTTGAGGTTCTTAATCTCGCGGCGGGTACCCAGCGGCTCGCCGGGGCGGCGGACGCTGACATTCGCGTCGCAGCGGAAAGAGCCCTCCTGCATATTGCCGTCGCAGATGCCGATCCACATCACCAGCGCATGCAGGGCGCGTGCATAGGCCACCGCCTCGGCGCTCGACGTCATCACTGGCTCGGTGACGATCTCCAGCAGCGGCGTCCCGGCGCGGTTGAGGTCGATACCGGACATGCCGTGGAAGTCCTCGTGCAGCGACTTGCCGGCGTCTTCCTCAAGGTGGGCGCGGGTCAGCTCGACCTGCTTGGCGTAGGCTTTGTCGCCCTCTCCCACCTGGATGGCAATCGTGCCGCCCTGCACAACCGGGATCTCGAACTGGCTGATCTGGTAGCCCTTCGGGAGATCCGGGTAGAAGTAGTTCTTGCGCGCGAAGACGCTGCGCGGCGCCACGTGCGCGCCAATGGCAAGACCAAAGGTGATCGCCTTGTCGACCGCGGCTGCGTTCATCACCGGCAGCACACCCGGCAGCGCCATGTCGACGGCGCAGGCCTGGCGGTTGGGCTCGGCGCCAAACGCCGTCGAGGCACCGGAGAAGATCTTGCTGACGGTGGAGAGCTGGACGTGGGTCTCAAGACCGATGACGACTTCCCAGGTCATTGCGCACCTCCCGCGCCGAGAACGCCAGCGGGCGGCGTCTGCAGGTGATGGTGGGTCGCTTGCTGGAAGCGGTGCGCGACGTTGAGCAATCGCGCCTCGGCAAAGTAATTTCCGACCAGCTGCAACCCGACCGGCATCCCGCCCTCGCCGAAGCCGCAGGGCGCCGACAGCGCCGGCAGGCCGGCGAGGTTGACCAGCGTGGTGTAGACGTCGCCCAAGTACATCTGCACCGGGTCGGCGGTCTTCTCGCCGAGTTTGTAGGCAACGGTCGGCGCGACCGGGCCGGCGATCACATCGCAGAGCTTGAACGCCGCCGCGAAGTCCTCGGCGACCTTGCGGCGCACCTGCTGCGCCTTCAGGTAGTAGGCATCGTAGTAGCCGGCCGAAAGCACATAGCTGCCGACCAGGATGCGCCGGCGTACCTCGGCGCCGAAGCCCTCAGCGCGTGATTTGGCGTACATGTCTGCGAGGTCGGTGTACTCGGCGGCGCGGTGGCCGTAACGCACGCCGTCGTAGCGCGACAGATTGCTCGAGGCCTCGGCGGGTGCGATGACGTAGTAAGCGGCGATGGCGTACTGCGCGTGCGGCAGGTCGACCTCGACGCGCTTGGCGCCGAGCTTCTCCAGCTCCGCCAAACCCGCCTCCACAGCGGCGCGCACATCGGCGCTGACGCCGTCGCCGAGCCAGCCGCGTGGCACACCGACGCGCAGGCCATCCAAAGGCCGGTCGAGGTCGCGGGTGTAGTCCTCGGGCTCACGCTGCAGGCTGGTGGCGTCGCGCTCGTCGAAGCCGGCCATGGCGCTCAACAGTACGGCGCAGTCTTGCGCCGTGCGCGCCATCGGCCCGCCCTGGTCGAGGCTGGATGCGTAGGCGATCATGCCGTAGCGGCTCACCACACCGTAGGTCGGCTTGATGCCGGTGATGCCGCAGAACGAAGCCGGCTGGCGGATCGAGCCGCCGGTGTCGGTGCCGCTCGCGGCGGGGACGATGCGCCGCCACTGCAGCCGCCGAACCGCCGGATGAGCCGCCAGGCACGCGAGCCATGTCCCACGGGTTCTTGACCGCACCGAAGGCGCTGTTCTCGTTGGACGAGCCCATCGCGAACTCGTCCATATTGGCGCGGCCGATGGTCACCAGCCCGGCGGCCTTGCCGCGCGCCACCACGGTAGCGTCATACGGCGCGACGAAGTTGCCGAGCATCTTCGAGCCGGCGGTGGTGCGCCAGCCCTCGGCGCAGAAGATGTCCTTCTGCGCGAACGGGATGCCGGTGAGCGGGCCGGCCTTGCCGGCGGCGCGCAGCGTGTCGGCGGCGCGCGCCTCGGCGAGACTGCGCTCGGGGTCGAGGGTGATGAAAGCGTTGAGCGTCGAGGACTGGGCGCGTGCGAGCGCCTCGGTCGCGAGTTCCACCGCCGAGACCCGGCCGGCAGCAAGGTCGGCCGCCAGCGAGACGACAGTCGACGCAGGACTCGGCGCGCTCACTCGATCACCTTGGGCACCAGGAACAGTCCCTTTTCGGCGGCTGGCGCATTGGCCATCAAGGCCTCGCGGTCATCGGTCTCGGTTACCGCGTCCGGCCGCAGGCGCAACGAGACGTCTTGCGCGTGCGCCATCGGCTCGACACCGTGGGTGTCGACGGCGCCCATCTGCTCGATGAGCGCAAGGGTACGGTTGAGGGTGTCGAGCGTCGGACCGACCTCGCCCTCGGCGATGGCGAGACGGGACAGGCGCGCGACCTTGCGGACATCGTCGGAGGTGAGTGGCATCGCGCGGTACGAGGTGAGGTTGCAGGAACGCCAGCGCAGCCCCCTGCCAGACAGAGGCAGATCGGGTGCATACCGGACGTTGCTTGTGCAGCGGCAAAGCTGCTGCGGTGCGGGACGCGCGGTATGGCGTGCTTGGTGAGATATGATAAAGGTTTGCCGGCGCTACCGTCTGGACGTCGTCCACATTGCCACCGCCCGGCGTCCTGTCACCGGAACCCCGCGCCATGTTCGGCTTTCTTCGCAGCTACTTTTCCAACGACATCGCCATCGACCTCGGCACCGCCAACACCTTGGTTTACGTGCGCGGCAAGGGCATCGTGCTCGACGAGCCCTCGGTGGTGTCGATCCGCACCGACCAGAACGGCCGCAAGGTGATTCAGGAGGTCGGCCGCGACGCCAAGCTGATGCTGGGCCGCACACCCGGCAATATCGAAGCGGTGCGCCCGCTCAAGGACGGTGTCATCGCCGATTTCACTGTCACCGAGCAGATGCTGAAGAACTTCATCCGCCGCGTACACGATTCGCGTTTGTTCGCACCGGCCCCACGCATCGTCATCTGCGTACCGTGGGGGTCTACCCAAGTCGAGCGGCGTGCCATCCGTGAATCGGCACTCGGCGCCGGGGCGTCCAAGGTGTATCTGCTTGAGGAACCGATGGCGGCTGCCATCGGTGCGGGTCTGCCCGTCGAAGAAGCCACCGGCTCGATGGTCATCGACATCGGCGGCGGCACGACCGAACTGGGGGTCATCTCGCTCGGGGGCATCGTCTATGGCAACTCGGTGCGTGTCGGTGGCGACAAGTTCGACGACGCCATCATCAACTACATCCGTCGCAACTACGGCCTGCTGATCGGCGAGACCACCGCCGAGGAGGTCAAGAAGCGCGTCGGCTCGGCGTACCCCGACACCGAGGTGCGCGAGATGGAGATCAAGGGCCGCAACCTTGCGGAGGGCGTGCCGCGCAGTTTCACCATCAGCAGCAACGAGGTCTACGAAGCGCTGCAGGAGCCGCTCAATGCGATCGTCTCGGCGATCCGCATCGGCCTCGAAAAGACGCCACCCGAACTCGGCGGTGACATCGCCGACCGCGGCATGGTGCTCACTGGCGGCGGTGGCATGCTGCGCGGTCTCGATCGCTTGCTCTCGGTAGAGACAGGGCTGCCGGTCCTGGTGGCCGAGGATCCGCTCACCTGTGTGGTGCGCGGCTGCGGTCTGGCGCTCGATCGGCTCGACCGCTTGAGCGGCGTGTTCGCTCACGAGTAAGCGCCAAGCGGCCAGCCACAGCGCCATGCAACCGGTGGCCCGTCGTGATCCGGCGCTGTTCCGGCGCGGCACGTCGCCGGGCACGCGGTGTCTTGTCGGTCTTGCCCTCTCAGCGGCGCTGCTTGCGGTCGACGGCAGCCAACAATGGGCCGTCGTGCTCCGCAACAGCATGGAACAGGCCGTCGCACCCCTGATGATCGCTCTCGAGCTGCCGGTCGAGGCGGCGCGCGAGGTCGGTCGCGGCCTTACCACCCAAGGTGAGTTGCTGCGGCAGATCGCCCGCCTGGAGCAGGAGAACGAGGACCTGCGCACCACCGCTCGCGATCTGGCGAACCTGCAGCGCGAGAATGACGAGTTGCGCACCCTCGCCGCACTCCCTGTCGAGCGCCTGACGCTGCTGCGCAATGTGCAGCTGATCCAGCGTGGGCGCGGCGTTGCATCACAGCGCTTCCTGATCGACGCCGGTTCACGCAAGGGCATCACGGCGGGCATGGCGCTGGTACATCCGCTTGGGGTGGTGGGCCAGGTCACGGCAGCCGGCGAGACCACCGCAGACGTCGCGCTGGTGACCGATGCCGGGCAAAACACGCCTGTGGAGGTGGCACGCACCGGCCTGCGGGCGGTGATGATCGGCGAAGGACTCCCCGACCGCGCCAGCCTGCGTTTTATCGCCAGCAATGCCGACATCGAGCCGGGCGACCAACTGGTCACCTCTGGGCTCGACGGCGTCTACCCTGCCGGCATGCCGGTGGCGAGCGTCGTGAGTGTGCGACGCGACGCCCAGTCGGAGTTCGCGCGCGTGGTCTGCAAGCCTGCCGCCAGCATCGACGGCCGGCGCCACTTTGCGGTTGTGCTGCCGACCGGTGGGATGCCATGAACTTTGCGTCCGTGCTCGAGCGGCGCAACCCGCGCAACGCCCGCCAGACACGCGCCATCGCGCTGTCGCTGCTGCTGGCGGTCACGCTCGATCTGGTCTCCTTGGGCAGCACAGTGGATCCGCTGCGGCCCGACCTCGCCCTGCTGGTGGTGCTCTACTGGAGCACGCGTGGGCGAGCGCCGATCCTGATCAGCGCGGCCTGGGGCGTCGGCCTGTTGCACGACATCGCCACGCTTACGCCACTTGGCCTCAATGCCGGCCTGTACTGCCTCACCGCATGGGTGGGTGTGAGCCTGCGCAAGCGGCTCGAAGCGATGCCCATCCCAGGAGAGCTGCTGCTGGTGCTGCTGGTGCTGCTGGCCGGATCGATGCTGTCGTGGGGCGTCGGTCTGTTGCTCGGCGGGCGGCCTCTCGCCGAGACGCACCTGCTCTCACCCCTGGTCGGCACGTTGTGTTGGCCGCTGGTACGGCTGCTGCTGCGCAATGCTGGCATCCGCCGACGCCGGGCGAGCCCACCGGATTAAGGGTCACGCTGCGATGAAGCTGACCACCCGTGAAGAACTCGACGACACCGAGAAGTATCAGGCACGCCTACAGGTCGCGGCCGTGTTCATCATCGCCGCCTTCGGCGTGCTGCTGGCGCGCTTGCTGGTGCTGCAGACGGTGCAGTACGAGTACTACCACACCCTGGCGGAGAGCAACCGCATCAGTCTGGTGCCCTCGCCCCCCAACCGTGGGCTGATCACCGACCGCAACGGCGTGGTGCTGGCGGAGAACCGTGCCGTGTACACCCTCGAGGTCTATCCGAAGGATATCGCCGACCTCAAATCCACACTGCGAGAGCTCAGCGGTGTGATCGACCTCAACGACGCCGACCTGCGACGCTTTGACAAACGGCTACGGGAGTCGCGCAAGTTCGACCGGGTGGCGGTGAAATCCTTCCTCTCCGACGCCGAAGTAGCGCGCTTTGCTGCGGCCAAGTATCGCTTCGCCGGGGTCGAGCTGACCACCCGCTTGTTCCGCAGCTACCCGATGGGAACCACCGCCGCCCACGTCCTCGGCCATGTCGGGCGGATCAGCCCGCGCGACAAGGCAGCCCTTGAAGCGCGCGGCGAGACCCCGGCCTACCTTGGTATCGAGTCGATCGGCAAGGACGGGGTGGAAAAGACCTACGAGGCCGAATTGCGCGGCGTGGCCGGCTATGCGGAGGTCGAGACCGACGCCGCCGGACGCGGCATCCGCACCCTCTCGCAGACCGCCTCGACGCCCGGTAACCGCCTACGGCTGGCGCTCGACATCCAACTGCAGAAGATCGGCGAGGAAGCCTTCGCCGGTCGCCGCGGCGCAGCCGTCGCCATCGAACCGGCCACCGGCGACATTCTGGCCTTGGTGAGCCAGCCGAGCTTCGACCCTAACGCATTTGTCGACGGGATCGACCCGGCGACCTGGCGGCAACTCAACGACTCGCGCGACCGACCTCTGACCAATCGACCTTTGCGCGGGGCCTACCCCCCGGGGTCGACCATCAAGCCTTTCATGGCTTTGGCGGCACTGGAGACCGGCACGCGGCCGGCCGAGCGCAGCATCTTCGATCCAGGCTACTACACCCTGCCGGGCCAGGCCCACCACTACCGCTGCTGGAAATCCGAGGGCCACGGCGCAGTGGACCTGCATCGCTCGGTGGTGGTCTCGTGTGACACCTACTACTACGGGCTCGCCGTCGAAATGGGCATCGAGCGCATGCATGACTTCCTCGCACGATTCAATTTCGGCAAGGTCAGCGGCATCGACATCGAGGGTGAACGCAGTGGACTCAACCCCAACGAAGCGTGGAAACGTGCTCGCTTCAAAGATAAGTGGTACGCCGGTGACACCGTGTCAGCCGGTATCGGCCAAGGTTATGTGCTGGCGACACCCATGCAATTGGCTTACGCCACCGCGGTGATGGCCAACCGCGGCACCGCCTTTCGCCCGCACCTGGCCAAGGAGGTCGTCGACATCCAGTCCGGCAAGTTACGTCGCGTTCAGCCCAAGCCCGAGTACACGACGCACTTTGACGAAGGCAACCTCGAACGCGTGCTTGATGCCATGGTCGGCGTCACGCAGCCGGGCGGCACCGCCTCGCAGGCTGCGGCGGGCGCCCCGTACCGAATCGCTGGCAAGACCGGCACGGCGCAGGTGATCGGCATCAAGCAGGGCCATAAGTACCGCGAGAGCGAGATCGATGAACGCTATCGCGACCACGCCTGGTTCATCGCCTTCGCCCCGGCCGAAGCACCGCGCATCGCACTCGCCATCCTCGTCGAGAACGGCGGTCACGGCGGCTCAGCAGCGGCGCCGGTGGCGCGCAAGATGATGGACTACTGGCTGCTCGGCAAGATGCCCGATGCGCCCGCCGAGGTCGCCCAGTGAATCCATGGCTGCTGCGCCTCTGGCGCTTCCTGGCAAGGCCGCTCGACCTTCACCTGCTGGCCTTGCTCGGCCTGTTGTCGCTGATCGGGCTCGTCACCCTGTACTCCGCAATCGATGAGTCGATGACACGCTGGAGCGGTCAGCTGCTCAACTACGGCGCGGCCTTGCTATGCATGTGGTTGGTGGCCCAGATCTCGCCAGCGCGCATCGCCAGCCTCGCGGTGCCCTTGTATGTCCTTGGCTTGCTGCTGCTGGTGGGGGTGGCGCTCAACGGCGACGTGGTCAATGGCGCTCGGCGCTGGCTGCACATCGGTGTGACGCGGATCCAGCCTTCCGAACTGGTCAAGCTCGCCACCCCGATGATGATCGCCTGGTACCTGCACCGTCACCAGGAGTTCCTCAAGCCGGTGCATTTCCTCACCGCGACACTCCTGCTGATCGCGCCGCTGGCCCTGGTGCTGCGCCAGCCCGACCTCGGTACCGCCATGTTGATCGGCGCTGGCGGCTTTTATGTGCTGTTCCTGGCAGGCCTGCGCTACCGTGTCATCACGCTGCTGATGCTGCTCGCCGTCGCCGCGCTGCCGGTGCTGTGGTCGTCGATGCATGACTACCAGCGCCGCCGCGTGCTGACCCTGCTTGACCCTTCGCAGGACCCGCTCGGCGCCGGCTACCACACCATTCAGGCGATGATTGCAGTGGGCTCCGGCGGGTTCACCGGCAAGGGCTGGACCAACGGTACCCAGAGTCACCTCGATTTTCTGCCGGAGCGCCACACCGACTTTATCTTCGCGGTGTTCGCCGAAGAGTTCGGCATGCTTGGCGCGGGGGTGATGATCGGCGTCATCATCGCCATCGTCCTTCGCGGTCTGCGCATCGCCAGTCACGCCAACGGACTGTTCGCCCGCCTGATGGCAGGCTCGCTCGCCCTGTCCTTCTTCACCTACGCCTTCGTCAACATCGGCATGGTTATCGGCATCTTGCCGGTGGTCGGTGTACCCTTGCCGCTGGTCAGCTACGGCGGGACATCGCTCGTAACGATGGGTCTCGGTTTTGGCATCCTGATGAGCATTCATCGCCACCGCAGCAACTTGCATGCGACATGATCCAGGCCCGATGAGGTCGCATCCACATCCACCGCGTCTCACCATGTCGCGTCTATTGGCAGTCGCTGCTGCACTCAGCGTGCAAGTCGGCTGCGCGAGCTCCGGCGAGGCACCCAAATCGCCCGCGCAGACAGCCGCTGTCCTTGCGCGCCCGGCCGCCCCGCCCCCCGCTGAGTCGGCTAAATCGGTTGGCAGCAGCAGCGCAGGTGCCGAACGTGCGGCACGCGTGCCTGATGTGGCTACGACCCCGGTGTGGGGGCAGCGCTTCTACCTCGACGACGGCCCCGGCGACCGGCCGGCCGCCGAACTCGACAGCATCCCCGACGCGGTGCCGGTCGAGGAGCCCCTGCGGCCGGCCTCCAATCAGCCCTACACGGTGTTCGGCAAGGCTTACGTACCACTGCCGGCCACCAGTGGCTTCCGCCAGACCGGGATCGCCAGCTGGTACGGCAAGCGGTTTCACGGCAGGCCGACCTCAAGCGGCGAGATCTACGACATGTACGCCATGTCGGCGGCCCATCCGACCCTACCGATTCCCAGCTATGCCCGGGTGACACATCAGGCCAGCGGCCGCTCGGTCGTGGTGCGCATCAATGACCGCGGCCCCTTTCATCCCGGACGCGTGATGGATTTGTCCTACGCCGCGGCGCACCGCCTAGGTTTTGCCGGCAAGGGCAGTGCCGAAGTGACCGTCGAGGCGCTTCAGCCCGGTGCCTCGCCCGCCCCGGAGAGCGCCGGGTCGACGCTGGCCAGTGCGCCACCGGCGTCAACCAGCGGCGGTGTCCGTGGGCCCGTGCGGCCGGAGCGTACCGCGGCACGCGGCAACCTGCCGCCATCGACCACCGGTGGCGAGCTCTGGCTGCAACTGGGCGCATTCAGCAAGCGTGAGAATGCCGAGAGCCTGCGCCAGGCGGTGAGCAACCGCCTGCCCGATCTTGGCCCGCAAGTCGCGGTGCTCGATCTCGACGGCCGTTGGCGGCTGCGTGTAGGCCCGCTCTACGACCATGATGCGCTGGACGCCGTGCGTAGGACCCTGCGGGACGCGATGGGCATCAAGGCGCTCCCGGTCAAACCCTGAGGCCCGTCGAGGGCGGGCGCGCCGGTATACTCGGGCCCATGCAGATCACCCGCAGGCTCGAGTTCGACGCCGGTCACCGCATCCCCAACCACGGCAGCCTGTGCCGCCACCTTCATGGGCATCGCTACGCCATCGAGGTGACGGTCAGCGGACCGCTGGTGGCCGATCCCTCGTCGCCCGAGCAGGGCATGGTCACCGACTTCTCGCGTATCAAGGACATCGCCCGGCGGCTGGTGGATGCCTGGGATCACGCCTTCCTGGTGCATGCCGGCGACGCTGCGGTCAGGACGTTTCTCGACAGCCTCCCAGACCACCGTACCGTCGTATTCGAGCAGCCACCCACTGCCGAGCATCTGGCCGAAGTCGCTTTTGCACAACTCGCCGAAGCCTACGCGGCCGAGTACGGGGAGCGACTGGTACTCACCCGGGTTCGCCTCTACGAAACGCCGAACTGCTGGGCGGACGCGGGACCGGGCGTTCACGGTCGATAGGCCGGTGAGCGGCGCCCCCCTCTCGCTGCCTGCCGGCGATGCGCGGGTGGCAGCCATCGATGCTGTACTCCCACAGACCCAATGCGGTGCCTGCGACTATCCGGCCTGCCGCCCGTATGCCCAGGCAGTGGCCGACGGCGCCGCCGCGATCAACCAATGCCCACCGGGAGGCGAACGCGTCGTCGCCTTGCTCGCCAGCCTCACCGGCCGCCCGCTCCTGCCCCTGCGTGACCCGCAACGACCCCCTGCGCTGGCGGTTATCCGTGAGGCCGACTGCATCGGGTGCACGCTATGCATACAGGCCTGCCCGGTGGATGCCATCGTTGGCGCATCACGTCAGATGCACACGGTGATCGCCGCCGAGTGCAACGGCTGTGAGCGTTGCCTGCCACCCTGTCCGGTGGACTGTATCGAGCTGCGCCCACTGCCAGAGCCGGATACGGCCGAACGCCAACGCCTCGCCGCGCAGTGGCGGCGCCGCTTTGAGGCTCGCGAGGCACGATTGGCGGCTGAGCCCGCCAGGCGCCAGCGCCGGCTGCTCGAGCGTCGCCGCGCGCATGCTGCAGCGGCCGGCGAGGCAGCGCGCCCCGAGGCTGCCAGCACCACCGCCGATGGCCGCCCGGTCGACCGCCGCCAAGTCTTGCAAGCCGCCCTCGCCCGGCTGCGCACGCGGCAGCGCGACTAGCCCGCAGCTGGCGTCTCAGGCAGTGGCAAGAGCGGCGGCAGGCGGAGACACCTCGACACCGACCTCGACCACCGGCACCCGTCGGGTGATGCCGCACAGCAGCTGATACGCGATGGTGCCGGCCGAAGACGCCACCTCCTGCGCCGGCAGCCCATCGCCCCACAGCGTCACCGGGGTGCCGACGCCTGCCTGCGGCAGCGCCGTAATGTCCACATAGAGCGAGTCCATCGACAGCCGGCCGAGGGTGCGCGTGCGCACCCCATCGACCAAGACCGGCGTACCGGTCCCGGCGTGACGCGGATAGCCGTCGCCGTAACCGCAAGCGACCACGCCGACCCGCGTCGGCTGGTCGGCCACGAAAGCGCCGCCATAGCCAAGGCACTCGCCACCGGCGAGCTGCTGCACGCTGATGATGCGCGAGCTCAGGGTCATGGCCGGACGCAAGTCGAGATCGCCAGGCGCAGTCTCGACGCTCGGTGCGACCCCGTAGAGCATGATGCCCGGACGCACCCAGTCGGTGCGCGCACCTGCGTGGCGCACCAGCGCTGCCGAATTGGCCAGCGAGCGTGGGGCATCGATCCCCGTCGCGGCGGCATCGAAGCGCGCCATTTGCCAGGCGATGCCAGCCGGTTCGTCGGCGGTGGCGAAATGGGTCATCAGCGTCAGCTGCCCGAGGCCACCCCAAGCCTGCAAACGTTCGGCAGCCACACGGTAGTGCTCAGGCGGCAGGCCGAGCCGGTTCATGCCGCTGTTCATCTTGAGGTGGACATCGATCGGTCGCGACGGCCTCGAGGCCAGCAACATATCCAATTGCGTCGCCTCATGGATGACCACCATCAGCCCGTGCGCGGCAATCTCCGGGAGCTCGCAAGCCTCGTAGAAGCCCTGCAGCAGGAGGATCGGCTGGCGATGACCGGCATCGCGCAACGCCACCGCGTCCTCAAGGGTGAGCACCGCGAAGCCGTCAGCCGACCGAAACGCGCGGGCCGCCCGCAGCAGCCCGTGGCCGTATGCATCAGCCTTGATCACCGCCATCACCCGAGAAGCAGGCGCCAAGCTGCGGGCCAGCGCCAGATTGTGATGCAGCGCGGCGTGGTCGATGCGGGCGGTGAGCGGTCTTGGCATCGCGTCGGGGGCGGATCGAGATGACGGATTATAAGGTGCCCGCCGGCCGGCCCGCGGAACCGCACGACGGCAACGCGGCCTGAGTACTCATGCGAGCGCACCTCCGACTGGCTTGCCAGCGCCGTGTTATAAGCGGCCATGAACCCGAGCCCGGCCGCCTGACCCGACCCTGACCGACCATGGACCGCGGCTTCTACACCATCATGTCGGCGCAGTTCTTCTCTGCGCTTGCCGACAACGCGCTACTCATCGCCGCCATCGCTTTGCTGCGCGACATCGGAGCGCCAGGCAGTTATGAGCCGCTGCTCAAACTGGTGTTCATCCTCTCCTATGTGCTGCTGGCCGCCTTTGTCGGGGCTTTCGCCGACTCGATGCCGAAGGCGCGGGTGATGCTGATCGCCAACTCGATCAAGGTGGTCGGGTGCGTGATGATCATCGCCGGCCTGCATCCCTTGATCGGATACGCGGTGGTGGGCCTTGGCGCCGCGGCCTATTCCCCGGCCAAGTACGGCATAGTCACCGAATACTTGCCACCCGCCCGTCTGGTGCTGGCCAATAGCTGGATCGAGGGCCTCACGGTCGGCGCCATCGTGTTCGGCTCAGCGCTCGGTGGCTGGCTCATCAGTCCGATGGTGACCAATCTGTTCACTGAGGTCACCGTGTCAGTGGCCGGCGTACACCCGCAGCAAGTGCTGGTCTACAGCATGGTGTGCATCGCCGCGCTCTACGGCATCGCCGCGTTCATCAACCTGTACGTGCCTGACACCGGAGTGGATCACAAACCCGAGCGTGCCGATCCGCTGTCACTGGTGCGAGATTTCTCGCGGTGCGTCAGCCTGCTGTGGAAGGACAAACTGGGTCAGATCACGCTCGCCACCACCACGCTGTTCTGGGGTGCCGGGGCGACGCTACAGTTCATCATGCTGCGCTGGGCCGAGGAGCATCTCGACATCCCGCTCCACGAGGCCACCTACCTGCAAGGCATCTTTGCCGTTGGCGTGGCGGTGGGCGCCATACTCGCCGGCAAGCTGGTATCGATCGACCGATCGGTGCAAGTCGTCTCGGTCGGCATCGCCATGGGCTTTGTCACCTGCCTGATGACGGTGGTGCGAGACCCCATCGCTGCAGGTCTGCTGATGACCGCGGTCGGTGTGATGGCCGGCTTTTTCGTGGTGCCGATGAACGCCCTGCTGCAGCATCGCGGCCACCTGCTGATGGGCGCCGGCCACTCGATCGCAGTGCAGAACTTCAATGAGAACCTCAGCATCCTTGTGATGCTCGGCCTGTACGCCGGATTGGTGGCGATCGACCTGCCGATCGACGCGGTGATCCTGCTGTTCGCGCTGTTCGTGTCAGCCAGCATGTACGGCGTGCGTCGCTGGCATGCCTGGAACCTGGTCAACCATCGCGAAGAGCTGGAGCGCTTGCTGGCATGGGCCGCAGCGCACAGCCAGCAGCCGGTGGAATCGGGCGGCCGCCATGCGCGCGACCCTCACCGTTCACCGGGCGAATGAACCGCCCTCGACGCCACCGAACGGCGCTCTAGTGACGGGGTTCAGGTGGCCGACGGGTCGCCGCCCGCCACTGTGACCGCCCGCGGGGACGACGTTCCGGACGCCGCCAGGACATCGTGCAGCCGGCACAGGTCCTCCCACGCGCGCAATTTGTCCACCGGCGAACGCAGCAGCTGCGCCGGATGTTCGCTCACCACCACCGGGATGCCGGCGTGGCGGGCATCAGCTCCGCGCCAGGCATCGATACCGCCATCGCCGCCCAGCAGGGCGCGCGTCGCAACCGCCCCGAGGGCCAAGATCGCCGCCGGCTGCAACAATGCCACCTGACGCGCCAGATAGGGACTGCAGGCCGCCAGCGGGTCAGGCCCGGGATCATGCGATCCGGACGGGCGGCATTTGAGTGCTGAGGTAATAAACACGCGGCGCCGATCAAGCCCGATCGCCAACAGCATCTGCTCGAACAGTTCGCCGGCAGGCCCGACCAAGGGCTCGCCGCGCTGATCGTCCTCGGCGCCGGGCGCCCCGCCGACCACCAACAGACGGGCACGGCGGTCGCCACCGCCAGGCACCGCCTGCTTGCGCGTCTGGCCTATGGCACACGCCTGGCAGGTGCGCACCGTAGCCTCCAGCGCGGCCCAGTCGAGCATCGCAATGTCGCTCTCGATGGCGCTGGCCGCTGCCCCCGTCGCGGCAACCTGTGATGGGGTGGCCCTCGACACCGGTGCCGGTATTGTCGGCTGCCGCTCGACCGGCACCAGGCCCTGCGGTGGCCACAGACCGAGTTCGCGCAGACGCGCCTCTTCGCGCCTCATAGCGCCAGCGCCATGACGATGGCGTCCTCGGCGGCGGCTGAGCGGGTAGCCGGGTAGTAGGCGCGCCGACACGCGATGCGGACAAAGCCTGCGGCGGCATAGACGGCATGCGCGCGCGCGTTGCCGGCGCGCACCTCTAGCAGGAGACGAGTCGCCCCTGAAGCGCCCGCAGCAGCCACCACAGCGGCCAACAAGGTGCGTGCCAGACCCTGCCGCTGGCACGGCGGCGCCACCGCGAGGTCGAGCAGCTCCCAGTCGTCAGCTGCTGGTTGCACCACGACAGCTGCCGCAACGGCCGGTCGCAACAGTGCCGCGAGCGGGTCTGGCAGCGACGAAGCGGGCGACGCCGCCTCGAGTAACCAACCGGCGCCGCTGCCGGCAAGTGATCCGGTGTAACGGGCCACGTTCCAGCTGCCGCCGACCTGCTCGGCCAGCCGCGCCAGCCGCGGCGCATCCTCGACCGTCGCTGCGCGCAGCTGCAAAAGCGCCGTCAGCGTGCTCACCGGCCCGCCCGCCGCGCCAGCTGCTCGGCAGCGGTCAGCGCCACCTTGTCGCGCACATAGAGCGGACTGGCAGCCTCCGGCGCCAGCGCGAGGCCGGCCTCAAAGTCGCTCAAGGCCAGCGCCAGCATGTCGACGGCGCGCGGCCGGGCGAGCGCGTCAAGCACGCGCACCGTACCCGGAAAACTGTGTTCGCCGAGCGCCAGCCCATCGCCTAACGCGACGTCGACGCCCGCCGGACACTGCAGATCGGCACGCGCACCCACCCGCGGGACATCGATGACGCTGGCCGTCGGGCGGCTGGCAAGCTGCCGCCGCTCAAAGCACGCCCAGTAGACCTCGCCCATCCGTGCGTCGAGCATAGCCAGCACGCGTCCGTCCGGCGCCTGCAAAGACAGGATGCGCAGGGAGCACAACCCGAGCAGCGGCAGCCCGGCGCCGAGCGCCAGGCCCTGCGCCAACGCGCAGCCGATACGGATGCCAGTGAAGGCGCCGGGGCCATGGTCGAAGGCGATGGCATCGAGTTCGCGCAGGTTGAGCCCGCCCGTCGCAAGCACGCGCGAGACCAATGCCGGCAGCTGCTCCGACGGCTTGGCGGCCCCAGCCTCGGCATGCACCTGCAGTTGCTCCTCGCCGACACACAGCGCAACGCTGCAGTCGACAGTCGCAGATTCGATAGCGAGGATACGCATGGAACAGGCTTTGCGGGCACGAAAGCCCGGATCACGGCTGATTTCCGGATGATACCGGCCCGAGGCCGCCACCAGCCTTAGCCTGTTCTGCGCTTTGTGGCAGAGTGGCGCACCTGCTTGAGCTGCCCTGACGCCACCATGACCACCCCCCTGCAAGCCACCCTCGCCCTCGGCCAGCACCTCTGGCTCGACAACCTGTCGCGCGAACTCATGCACAGCGGCGCGTTAGCCGCCTGGGTCGAGGCCGGCGTACAAGGCATCACCACCAACCCGGCGATCTTCCAGAAGGCGATCAGCGGTGGCGAGGGCTACCGCGCCGACCTCGAGCGCTTGCGCGCCAGCGGTATCGGCGCCGAAGCGCGCTACGAGGCGCTGGCCATCGCTGACGTGCAGCAGGCCTGTGACGCGCTGGCCGCGCTGTACCGCTCGAGTGAGGGCGAGGCCGGCTGGGTCAGTCTCGAGGTGAGCCCGCACCTCGCACACGATGCGCCGGGCACGGTCGCCGCTGCGCAGCGCCTGAGCGCGGCAGTGGCGCGGCCCAATCTGCTGATCAAGATCCCATCGACGCCAGCCGGCCGCGCGGCGCTCACCGAAGTGACCGCGCACGGGATCAACGTCAACATGACGCTGATATTCTCCTTACAGCAGGCCCTCGAAACGGCCAAAGCGTGGGCACTCGGCGCCCGCCGTTGGCTGGCCGACGGCGGCGAGCCGCGGACACTCTACAGCGTCGCCAGCGTGTTCCTGAGCCGTGTCGATACGGTGGTCGATGCACAGCTGCAGGCGCAGGGCAGCGAAGCCGCACGGGCCTTGCGTGGACGCTGCGCCGTCGCCGTGGCACAGCTCTGCTACCAACGTTATCTCGACCTCTTCGAACGGGCCCCACACCCGGCCAGCTACGCCGATCTACCAGCCGCCGGTGTGCGTCCGCAACGCCTGTTGTGGGCCAGCACCGGAACCAAGAATCCCGCCTACAGCGACACGCTCTACGTCGATTCGCTGATCGGCCCCAACACCGTCAACACCGTGCCGGAAGCGACCCTGCGTGCCTTCGCTGAGCATGGCACGGCTGCGCCGACCCTCACCGCCGACATCGCTGCCGCCGAGGCAGCACTGCTCACGCTCAAATCCCTGGACATCGACCTCGCCGCGATCGGCGAGCAGTTGCAGGCGGACGGGTTGCTAGCCTTCGAGCACGCCTACGATCAGATCCTGGCCAGCGTATGAGCCCCCCGCAGCAGCTAGAATGCGTTACCAGAAGCAAGTGTCTGCCATTCCGCCACGGGAGTTGAGATGTACGAATCCGAGACCACTGCGTTCATTCGCGACCTGCTCAAACGCCGCCCCGAGATCGTCGAGAAGCAGCGCGAACACCGCGCCACCTGGTGGGAGCGCAAGCCTGATGCGGCCCCCGACAACCAACTCGACGCCGCCAAAGTCCGCCGCCAGTCCTACGAGTACTACCCCTTCGCCGGAAAGTAGAGGTCGACGCGGGCGCTGCTTCAGGGCGGTCGGACCAAGTCTCCCGCGCAGTTGAGGTAGATGGCCGTGACGTCGCGCGGCAAAGGCGCTGGCAGCCTGTCTTGAGCCCATTGCAAGGTCGTGGAAGCGCCGCCCGCCTCAGCAGTCAAGCGGCCGACTCGCAAGCTGCCGCCCACCACCGCCAGCTCCGCAAACAGTGCGCCGCCGGCATCTACCGTCTGCAGATCGCCCTCGAGCCGAGTCCGCCCGGGCGCCGCAGCTGCCGCCGCCAAATCGCGGCGGCTGTCGAAACTGGCGGTGACCAGCTCCACCGCGTCCGCACTGGCGTCCACCGCGGTGAATACGAGGTCGTCACGCACCCCCTTCTCGACTCTCACTTCGAGGCCGTCGGCACGGGTGTAGACGTATCCGCAAAGCACCGGATCACTGCCTTGGACGGCAACCAGAGGCGCGACCTGCCACGGCAAGGCCGCGAGCGCGGCGGCCAGCCCGACCACCCAGGGCAAGCGCTCAGCCCTGCGCCGAGAAGTCGATGGCGCGAGTCGCCAGCACGTGCTCCCAGAACCGGCTGAACGACGGCTTGAGGTCGTCCGGGTCGGGGGTCAGCCGAGGTTCGGCGCGCGCGCCGCCACGCAGCCCGGTGATCGCCTCGCGATAACCCGGATTGAGCGTCATCGTCACGTCGGCCACGCGCCCCAACAGCGCCCCTGACAGCTGCTCCAAGTCACCGATCCAGATTTCGTCGGTGACCGCCTGCATAGCCTCGACGACGAACGCCCAACGCTGTGCCGACCACGGAAACGCACGATGAAACGGGGCGTGGATGACTCCGATGACACGATCGGCAGAGGGGCGCTCAGCCAGGGACCACGGGTGGACCCACGCCACGCTCTCGTTGCCAGCGACCCGCGGCAGCGTTGCGCTGACCGCCAGGCGCGGCGGCAGGGCATGCAAGCCGGGCGGAGGCGTGGGCGCCTCGCGGGGACCGCCCTCCGGCTCCAGTTCCACGTTGCTGGCCGCGATCTGTCCGAGCTCTTCGTAGCCACGGTCGATACCGGTGCCACGGCTGGCCAGATGGGCAGCGAAGCGCTGCACATTGTCAGCGTTGAACAGATAAGGCCGGCGGCTGAAAGTCGACGCAATCCATTGCCACGACAGATGATTCGAAGGCAGGTCGCCGTCGAGGAGATAGCCATACATCCAGTCGGCGCCTGCGCGCCAATGCACTTTTCGCATGTGCACCATGTAGCTCGCCAACCACATACGCTGATGGTTGTGCAGGTAGCCGGTCTCGTAGAGCTCGCGCACGGTCGCGTCGACCACCGGGACGCCGGTGGTGGCCTCGGCGATGTCCTGCGGTACGCGGCTGGTGTACACCACACCGGGCAATGCATCGCGGATGTCAGCGCCAATGCCATCGCCAAGATGGCGCCAGACGTGGCGGAAGAATTCGCGCCATGCCAACTCCTGTACGAAGCGATCCGTGGGCCCGGACTCTCCGCCCGCCGCCACCACCCTGAACACCTCTGGCACAGAGATCAGGCCGTGCGTGATGTAGGGCGACAAGCGGCTCACCGGCCCGCGGGCGTAATCCCGGAGCCGACGGTACGCGCGAATGTCGACCGCCTGCGCCCGCCGAATGGCCTCCTCGCGCAAGGGCGGGAAAGCCACCAAGGCCGGCTCGAACCGATCGAGTTCGGCTTCAATGTCGCGCAACACCCGCGCTTCGGCGCTGGCCGAATTGTTGCGTCCCCTTTGATGCAAGCGTAGGTATCGCTTGCCACGCAACGAACCAGTGTCGGGCATGCGCATCGCGCACTCTCCGTTGTCTTGGACAATGTCAAGTTTACACACCAAGCTCCCGAATTCCAGAGTATTTTTGTCCTGAACAGCAAAATGGCATCGACACCGCTTGTACTGGCCCTGGATCGTGGGCTTTTTTGTCCTCTGGGCGACTTTTGGATCGACCCTTGGCGGCCGGTCGACCGCGCGGTCATCACCCACGCCCACGCCGACCATCTGCGGCCGGGCTGCGGCAGCTACCTGCTGGCCCGCCCCGGTCTAGGGCTGGCACGAGCACGCCTGCCTCAGGATGCTCGAGTCGAGATGGTCGATTACGGGCAGCGGGTCGTCATCAACGGCGTCCACGTGTCGCTGCATCCGGCTGGTCATGTGCTGGGCAGCGCGCAGGTGCGGATCGAGCACCGTGGCGAGGTCTGGGTGGTCTCCGGCGACTACAAACTCGATCCCGACCCCACCTGCGACCCCTTCGAGCCGCTGCGCTGCCATACCTTCATCTCCGAATGCACCTTCGGCCTGCCGGTGTACCGCTGGCCCTCGGCCGCGTCCGTCGCTGCCGAACTGCAACAGCTTCGCCGGCGCGCCGCTGCCGACGGCTACGCGCTGCTGCTCGGTGCCTATGCACTCGGCAAAGCGCAACGCGTCCTCGCCATGCTCGGCGAGGCGGCCGGTGCGGTGGCCCTGCACGGTGCGGTGGAGCGCATCACCGCTGCGTATCGCGATGGCGGCATCGCGCTACCGCCCACACACGCGGTCGCCGAGTTTCCGCGCAGCCACGACTGGGCCGGCACCCTGGTCATCGCCCCGCCGTCGGCGCTCACCGGACCTTGGGCGCGCCGCTTTGGCGCAGCACCACGGGTGCTCGCCTCCGGCTGGATGACAGTTCGCGGTACGCGACGTCGACGCAGCGTCGATGCCGGTCTGGTGCTGTCCGACCATGCCGACTGGCCGGGCCTACGCAACGCCATTGACGCGACCGGCGCGCAACGTGTGCTGCTGACCCACGGCCACACCGGCCCGCTGGTACGCACCCTACGCCAGTCTGGTATCGATGCCGACACCTTGCGCACGGAGTATGGCGGCGAGGACGGCAGCGAAGAGCCGGCCGAGTTGAGCGATACCCAGCCTGCGCAGCCAGATCGAGCGGGTACCCAACCGTGAAGGGCTTCGCCGCACTCTATCGCGCCCTCGATGCGAGCAGCCGTAGTGGCCCCAAGCAAGCCGCCCTGGCCGCTTACTTCGCTACCGCATCGGCCGCCGACGCGGCATGGGCACTCTGCTTGCTGAGCGGTGAGCGGCTGCCGCAACCGGTACCGACACGCGTGCTCAAGGCCGCTGCCATGCGGGTCAACGGCGTCGATGAGGTGCTGTTCGCCGACTGCTACGAGGCGGTGGGGGACCTCGCCGAGACCATCGCCCTGCTGCTGCCCGAGGGCGGGCTCGACGATGGTGCGTGCCTGCACGAATGGATCGTCTCGCGACTCGCGCCGCTGCGGGGCCAGACGCCGGAGCATCAGATCGACGCCCTGACATCGCTCTGGCAGCGCGTCGACCGTGCCGACGCCTTCGTCCTCAACAAGCTGCTGACCGGCGGCTTGCGGGTCGGGGTGTCGCGCGGCATGGCACTGCGGGGGCTGGCGGCCAGCACCGGCTTGCCGGTGGAGACGCTGGCGGCGCGCATGGCCGGAAAATGGCTACCGGATGCCGACAACTGGCATCGCCTGATCTCGCCGGACACCAGCGCACGCGACGCTGCTCAGCCCTACCCGTTCCGCCTCGCACATCCGCTCGAAGACGCGCCAGACACGCTCGGAGCCCCTGCCGACTGGATCGCCGAGTGGAAGTGGGATGGCATCCGCGGCCAGCTGGTGCGGCGGGACGCAGCGCACCTGTGGTCACGCGGCGACGAAAATCTTAACGATGCATTCCCCGACCTGCTGAGGGATGCGCAGCGTCTGCCGGACGGCACAGTGCTCGACGGCGAGGTCCTGGTGGCACGCGCCGACTCGCCGGGCACGCTCGCCATGCCCGAGACTTCATCCACCATAACCAGCGATTGCCAACCCCCGGTGGCTCTGGCGCCCTTCGCCGCGCTGCAACGCCGACTCGGTCGCAAAGCGCCCGGGCGGACGCTGTTGGCGTCCCATCCGGCGGTGTTCCTCGCCTTTGACCTGCTCGAGCTCGACGGCCATGACTGGCGCGGCAAGCCGCTGAGCGACCGACGCACAGCGCTGGAGCGCGTTTTGAGCCGTGGCGCCGCCGCGACTGAACACCTTTGCGAGCGTATCCTCCCCGCCCCAGCGCTGCCGGCTGCCGACTGGGATGCGCTGATGCAACTGCGAAAGTCAGCACGCGAACTCGGCGCCGAAGGGCTGATGCTCAAGCGCGCTGCATCGGCTTACGGCAGCGGCCGCACCCGCAGCGACTGGTGGAAGTGGAAGCTCGACCCCTACAGCGTCGACGCGGTGATGGTCTACGCGCAGGCCGGGCATGGCCGACGCGCCGGATTGTTCACCGACTACACCTTCGCCGTTTGGAACGATGGCGCACTGGTGCCTTTCGCCAAGGCTTATTCGGGACTCAGTGATGCCGAGATCCGCGAGGTCGACCGCTTCATCCGGCGCAACACGCTGGCGACCTTTGGGCCGGTGCGGCAGATCAAGCCGGAACTGGTGTTCGAGATCGGCTTTGAGGGCATCCAACCGAGCCAGCGGCACAAGGCCGGCATCGCCGTCCGCTTTCCGCGCATGCTGCGTTGGCGCCGCGACAAGACCGCAGCCGAGGCCGACGGGCTGCAGGCGCTCAAAACGCTGGCCGGCGTGGATGGCACCTGACAGCTGACCACCTGACGGCCACATCACCTTACGGCTACATCACCGGCCGTGACTCACGATGACAACGACGCACCCCCGGACGTATCCAACCGGGTTCAACCGGGTTCAACCGGGTTCAACCGGGTTCAACCGGGTTCAACCGGGTTCAACCGGGTTCAACCGGGTTCAACCGGGTTCAACCGGGTGTTCAAAATGTCTCATCGGCGCTGAGATAGCGCCAACGCCCCACTGGCAGGTCGCCAAGCATGGCGTTGCCGATGCGCACGCGCTTGAGCCCGCTCACGCGCAAGCCGACCAGTTCGCACATGCGGCGGATCTGTCGCTTGCGGCCCTCGTGAAGGACAAAGCGCAACTGGTCGTCGTTGAGCCACTCGACGCGGGCCGGCCGCAGCGGCTGCCCATCAAGCTCGAGGCCGTGGTTGAGCAAGTCGAGGCCGCCTTCGATCATCTCGCCCTCCACCCGGACCAGATACTCCTTGCCGACGGCGCTGTCGGCGCCGACCAGTTGCCGCGCAACGGTGCCGTCCTGCGTGAACACAAGCAAACCGGTGGACTCGATGTCCAAGCGACCCGCCGGCGCGAGTCCACGCAAATGGGCCGGATCGAAGCGTGCCGCCTCACTGCCCGGGGCGGGTGGGGAGACCTCCCACAGGTTCTCCGGGCGGATCAGCGCCATGGCCGGCGGATGATCATCCTCCGGCTGGCCCGACACATAACCCACCGGCTTGTGCAAGAGGATCGTCGCCAAGCGCGCACGCACCGCACGAGCGCCGCGGTCGAGGCGTAACTCGGCCGTCGGTGCGACGCGGGCACCCAGTTGCGTGACGCGCTCGCCGTCGGCCCAGACCCAGCCCTTTTCGATGTACTCATCGGCCTCGCGGCGGGAGCATAGGCCACGCTCCGAGAGCAGCTTGGAGACGCGTACCAGACCGCCCTGCGGGGTCGATGCCGGCAAAGCAGGCGGCGGAGCGGTGTCAGCCACCCGCTCGCGGCGGCGCCGCGGACTGGCCGGAACGTCTGCAGCCGCCGCGCCTTCCGTCCGTCCCCGGGCAGGCGCACTGCGAGGCCTCGCCGCCACCGACGGAGCTGCCGGTGCCGGCGCACCCCATGGACGGGCGGCGGTGGGCTCGCGGCGCGGACGGTCGTCGCTACGAGGCGGACGGTCGTTGCCACGAGGCGGACGGTCATCGCTGCGGCGCGGCCTAGCATCACCCTCCCGACGCGGACGACCCTCAGCGCTACCGGTTCGCGGCACACCCTCGCGGGGTTTGCGCGGCGTGGCCGGAACGGGTGCCGCGGGGCCATCGCCATTGCGGGTGCGCGCTTTCACCATGCGGACGCCGGCCTTGCGGGCGGGGCTGGCAGCTTCCGGGTCGCGCGGCGCGGAAAGACGAAGGGTGCGTTTACTCATCCGACGATTGTCTCACCTCGCCGGTCGGCTAACATCACGGCATGGAAACGGTCCTGACGTCGACGCAGCGCCGACTGCCCGCCACCATCCGGCTCGATCCGCCGGCGCAGGCGACACTTTTCGACACGCTACGTCGGGCGGCGGCAATTTACCGGGGCCAGCCGGGCGGCATCGAGGACAGCACAGGCTCCGTCAGCCGCGCAGAACTGCTGCAGCGCGCCCTCGGCGCGGCACGGATGGTCGCAAGCAAGGTCCCGGCTCGACAGACGGTCGGCATCCTCCTGCCGAATGTCGCCGGCACACTGGCCTCGGTCATCGGCTGTAGCGCAGTGGGCAGGGTCCCCTCGCTGCTCAACTATGGAGCGGGCGCAGACGCCATCAACGAGGCTTGCCACGCGGCGCAGGTCCGCGTCGTCATCACGTCGCGGGCTTTTGTCGAGAAGGCCGGTCTCGGCCCGGTCGTCGACAAACTCGAACCTGCGGTTTACTACGTCGAAGACCTGCGTCAGCGCCTCGGCCCGCTGGACCTGCTCTGGATCGCCACGGCCCGCCTCGCGCCCTCTTTAGTTCTACCGCGTGGCGACAGCGAAGCGCCAGCCGTCATCCTGTTCACCTCTGGCTCCGAGGGCTCGCCCAAGGGTGTGGTGCTGTCGCACCGGGCGCTGCTGGCCAACATCGCGCAGGTGCTCGCCGCACTTGAGGTCGGCCCGGAGCATGCAGTGTTCAATGCCTTGCCGGTGTTCCATTCGTTTGGTCTCACCGCAGGCGCACTGCTGCCACTGCTCACCGGCATGCGCTGCATCCTTTATGTCAGCCCGCTCCACTACAAGCAAATCCCCGGCCTGATCAAACAATCACGCGCCACCATCCTGTTCGGCACCAACACCTTCCTGCGCCACTACGCCGAGCATGCCGCACCAGGCGACTTCGCCTCGCTCCGTCTGGTGGTGGCCGGCGCTGAGCGCCTGACAACCGAGGTGCGCCAGCGCTGGCAGCGCGATTTCAACATCGACATCCTCGAAGGCTACGGCTGCACCGAGACGGCGCCGGTGCTGGCGGTCAACCTGCCAGGCGCCAACCGGCCCGGTACGGTCGGCAGGCTGCTTCCGGGCATCGAAGGTCGCGCAGTTGCGGTGGAGGGCATCGCCAGCGGCGGCAGCCTGCAGGTGTGCGGGCCAAACATCATGAGCGGCTACCTGCGCGCTGGCGCCCCCGGCGTACTCGAGCCACCGGCCACCGCGCTCGGCGCCGGCTGGTACGACACCGGCGACATCGTTGACATCGATGCCGACGGCTTTGTGCGCATCCTCGGACGCGCGAAACGCTTCGCCAAGGTCGCCGGCGAGATGGTATCGCTCGCGCTGAGCGAGGACCTCGCCCGCCACGCACGACCGGACCACCAGCATGCTGTAGCGAGCGCACCCGACCGCCAGCGCGGCGAACGCATCGTTCTCTTCACCACAGCAAGCGACCTGCAGCGCCACGACCTCGCGCACGCTGCCCACGCCACCGGTACCCGTGAACTCGCCATCCCCCGCCAGATCGTGGCACTGGAGGCGCTGCCACTGCTCGCAACGGGCAAGATCGACCACTCGGCGCTGACGCACATGGCCCGCGCACTGCCGGAGGATTGAGGTATGGCTACTGCACTTCCGCCGCCGTCCTCTGCTGCCCGTCCCGGCGCCAAGCCGGCCGAGCGCGCCAACGTGCAGCACCTGCTGCTGTTTCATGAAGACCCCCCGACGCCCTGGCTCAAAACGGTCGCTACCGAATGCGGCGCGCAAGGTGTCGAGCGCATCGGTAATCTCGGGTTCCGATTGGTCGGCGTCCGGCGTCCCGAACGTGCCGCCGAGGTCGTGCTGATCGATGCGCCGGAGGCCTACGACTGGGCGTTGGTGCCGGCGGCGCGCAAGGTGACCGATTTCGCCATGCTGGTTTGCGACATGGATGCCACCCTGATCGAGAACGAATGCGTCGACGAACTCGCGGCCCTGCTGCCGGATCCGGCCCCCGTTCTGGCGCTCACCCGTGCCGCCATGGAGGGCCAGATCCCGGTTGAAGACAGTCTGCGCCGGCGCATCGACGCCCTTGGCGGCATGCCCGAACGCGCGATCCGCGGCATCGTCGCGCAGCGCATTGTCGTGCGTCCGGGTGTCGAGCGACTGATGCGGCTGGCGCGCACGGCCGGCTGGCCGATCGTCCTCGCCACCGGTGGCTTCGCCCAATTCGCCGAGCCGATCGCCGACCGCCTCGGTATCAAGGAACTCCTGTGCAACCGTTTGGACATTGCCGATGAACGGCTCAAGGGCACCTTCAGCGGCAGCATCGTCGACGGGCCGAGCAAAGCACTGGCAGTGGCCAATGTGGCCAAGCGCCTCGGCACCAAGATGCGGCAGATCGTCGCCCTGGGCGACGGTGCCAACGACGCCGTATTGCTGCGGAACGCCGGCCTGAGTGTCGGCATCCGACCCAAGCCGGTGATCGCAGACCTGGCCACCCACAGCCTGAACCACGCACCCTTGGATGCGGTCTGGTACCTCGCCGGCGGGGAATGAGTCGCAGCGCCAGCCAACCCGCCGGCTACGCTTGGCTATGATGCCGGCATGACGACACGCACCCCCCTGCCCTGGCCGTGGATCCTGGTGGCGCTTCTCGGCGCCGTGAGTCTGGCCCAGGTCGCCGTGTTCCGTGGTGAAAGTGTGAACGCCGCCTGGCTGCTCGCCGCCGCCATCTGCACCTACCTGCTGGCCTACCGCTTCTACTCGGCGTGGGTCGCCGCCAAGGTTCTGTGCATCGATGCCACCCGTGCCACGCCGGCCGAGCGCCTCGACAACGGTCGCGACTTCGTGCCGACCCACAAGTGGGTGGTGTTCGGCCACCACTTTGCCGCCATCGCCGGGCCCGGCCCGCTGATCGGCCCGACGCTGGCCGCCCAGTTCGGCTACCTGCCAGGCACGCTGTGGATCCTGGTCGGCGGCGTGCTCGGTGGGGCGGTGCAGGACATGGTCATCCTGTTCCTTTCGACGCGCCGCGACGGGCGCTCGCTTGGCCAGATGGCCCGCGACGAGCTCGGTAACGTCGGCGGTGCCGCGGCGCTGGTCGGCACCTTCCTGATCATGCTCATCCTGATCGCCGTGCTCGGGCTGGTGGTGGTCAACGCCATGAAGCACAGCCCGTGGGCGACCAGCACGGTGGCAGCCACCATCCCCATCGCTTTGGTGGTGGGCTTGTACCTGCGTTACCTCCGGCCCGGCCGCGTGCTCGAAGGCACCTCGCTGGGGTTGATCCTGCTGGCGCTTGCGGTGATCGGCGGCGGCTGGGTGTCGACGCACGAGTCGCTGGCGCCGCTGTTCGATCATGAAGCCCTGCCGCTGGCCGGCGGCGTCATCGTCTACGGCTTTGCCGCAGCAGTGCTGCCGGTGTGGCTGCTGCTGGCGCCCCGCGATTACCTGTCGACCTTTGTCAAGCTGGGTACGGTGTTGTTGCTGGCGATGTGCATCGCCGTGCTGCGGCCGGAGATCCGCATGCCGGCAGTCACCCAGTTCATCGACGGCAGCGGACCGATCTTCGGCGGCACGCTATTCCCCTTCGTCTTTATCACCATCGCCTGCGGGGCGATCAGCGGCTTTCACTCGCTGATCTCGTCGGGCACCACGCCGAAACTCATCGCAAGCGAGGCCGACATCCGCCTGGTCGGCTACGGCTCGATGTTGCTCGAATCGCTGGTCGCGGTGATGGCGCTGACCGCCGCAACCGTTCTGGAACCGGGCGTCTACTTCGCCATCAACAGCCCGGCGGGGGTGGTCGGCACCGATCTGGTCAAAGCGGTGGAGACCATCAGTGGCTGGGGCTTCCCGGTCACCGCAGCGCAGATGCAGAGCCTCGCCGAGCAGATGGGCGAGGCCACCCTGCTTAGCCGCACCGGTGGCGCGCCAAGCCTGGCTGTGGGCATGGCGTCGATCTTCAGCGCCGCATTCGGTGGCGGCTTGCTGGCGCTGTGGTACCACTTCGCCATCATGTTCGAGGCGGTGTTCATCCTCACCACACTCGATGCCGGCACGCGCGTCGGGCGCTTCATGCTGCAAGACATGCTCGGCAACGTCATCCCCGCGCTCGGTCGCACGTCCTGGTACCCCTCGGTAATGCTCTGCAGCGCACTGGTGGTGGCGGGCTGGGGCTACTTCCTCTACATCGGCGTGATCGACCCCAACGGCGGGGTCAACATCCTCTGGCCCCTGTTCGGTATCTCCAACCAGATGCTGGCGAGCATCGCGCTGGCGGTCGCCACCGGCACCCTGGTGCGCAGCGGCAAGGGTCGTTTTGTCTGGATCACGGCGCTGCCGCTGGCCTGGCTGGCCTTCATCACCACCTGGGCAGCCGGCCAGAAGCTGTTCAGTGAAGACCCGCGCGTGGGCTTCCTCGCCGCGGCACGCGACCTCACCGACAAGCTCGCGGCCGGTGTGCTGCCGCCGGAGAAAGCCGCCGTCGCGCCGCAGCTCATCTTCAACCAGCAACTCGACGCCGTGCTGACGACCCTGTTCATCGGCGTCCTGTGGACGGTCATCGCCGCCATGCTGCTGGGGGTGCGGCGCCACCTTGCCGGCACATGCACACGCGCCAGCAGCGAGGCACCGTACGTGCGCACCCGACTGGCCGGGCCCGGGGCCATCGCGCCATGAACCCGACGCTGCGGGCCCTGCTCGACACCGTCCGGGCGCT
>RFSW01000091.1 GCA_009923755.1 Betaproteobacteria bacterium
TCTTTCGCATGAAGATCCATGAGTATCAGGGCAAGCAGCTGCTCAGCCGCTACGGTGTCGCTGTGCCGCGCGGGCGCTTGGCCTACAGCGCCGCCGAGGCGGTCCAGGCGGCGCGCGCGCTGGGTGAGCGCCCTTGGGTGGTCAAGGCGCAGATCCACGCCGGGGGCCGCGGCAAGGGGGGCGGCGTGCGTGTGGTCGACGCCTTGGATGCGGTCGAGGAGGCCGCGCACCAGATGCTCGGCCATCGTCTCGACACCGCCCAGACCGGCGCCGACGGGCAGCTGGTTCGGCGCCTCTGGGTCGAGGAGGCGGTGCCCATCGCCCATGAGTATTACCTCGCGGTGGTCACCGACCGCGCCACACAGACGCTGGCGCTGATCGGCAGCGGCCACGGCGGCATGGAGATCGAGGAGGTCGCCGCTCGCGATCCGAAGGCCATCACGCGGGTGGCGGTCGACCCGCTCACCGGGCTAAAGGATGCCGACGCGGCCCGGCTGTCGGAGGGTATGGCCATCCCGCCGGCCCTGCACGCTGCGGCGCGCGACCTGTTCCGCGCTCTGCTCGCCTGCTATCTGGAGACCGATGCCACGCTGCTGGAGATCAACCCCTTGGTGCAGACCGGCGACCACCGCTTGGTCGCACTGGACGCCAAGTTCGATTTCGACGCCAACGCGCTGTTCCGGCAAGCGGACATCAGCACGCTGCGTGATCTGGACGAAGAGGACCCGCTTGAGGTCGCCGCTCGCCAGCACGACCTCGCCTACATCCACCTTGACGGCAATATCGGCTGCCTGGTCAACGGTGCCGGGCTGGCCATGGCGACCATGGACACCATAGAGTTGTTTGGCGGCCACCCGGCCAACTTCCTCGATGTGGGCGGCGGGGCCACAGCGAGCAAGGTCACCGAGGCGTTCCGCATCATGCTCGCCAACCCGCAGGTCGAAGCGATTCTGGTCAACATCTTCGGCGGCATCATGCGCTGCGACACCATTGCCGAAGGCGTCATCGCTGCCTGCCGCGCCGTGGACCTGCGGCTGCCCTTGGTCGTACGCATGAAGGGCACCAACGAGGACCTGGGCAAACAGATGCTGGCCGACAGCGGCCTGCCGATCATCCCTGCCGAGAGCCTCGCCGAGGCGGCAGAGCGGGTGGTAGAGGCGGTGCAGCACGGCGGCGCCCAGCCCTTCGGCGAAACCCCAAACGGTGCAAAGGGCGCCCGACCACGCGAGGAACCGCACGAGGACGGCCGGGGATGAGCATCTTCATCGACCGTCACACGCGCGTCATCACCCAGGGCGTGACCGGCAAGACCGGCGCCTTCCACACCCGCCTCTGCCGCGACTACGCCAACGGCCGCGAGGCCTTTGTCGCCGGCGTGCACCCGCAACGGGGTGGGCAGGACTTTGAGGGCATGCCGATCTACGCCAGAGTTGCCCAAGCGCGTGCCGCCACCGGCGCGACGGTCAGCGTGGTCTACGTGCCGCCGGCCGGCGCCGCGGCGGCCATCTGGGAGGCAGTCGAGGCCGGCATCGGCCTGGTGGTGGCCATCACCGAGGGGATTCCGGTGCGCGACATGCTGCTGCTGCGCGCGCGCATGCGCCGCCGCGAGGCCGAGGGCCATTTGCCCACTCTTCTGCTCGGCCCCAACTGCCCGGGCCTGATCACGCCGGACGAGATCAAGATCGGGATCATGCCGGGACACATCCATCGCAAGGGCCGCATCGGCGTGGTGTCGCGCTCGGGCACGCTGACCTATGAGGCAGTGGCCCAGCTGACCGAACTTGGTCTCGGCCAGAGCACCGCGGTGGGCATCGGCGGCGACCCAATCAATGGCCTCAAGCATATCGATGTCATGCGTGCCTTCCAGAACGACCCAGACACGGACGCGGTGATCATGATCGGCGAGATCGGCGGGCCGGACGAGGCCGCCTGCGCACACTGGTGCCGCGAGCACTTCAGCAAGCCGGTGGTCGGCTTCATCGCCGGCGTGAGCGCCCCGCCCGGGCGGCGCATGGGCCACGCCGGTGCGCTCATCTCTGGCGGTGCCGATACTGCCGAGGCCAAGCTGGCGGCGATGGAAGAGTGCGGGTTTGCCGTGACCCGCAACCCTTCCGAGATGGGGCGCGTGCTGAAAAAACTGCTGCGTTAAAGCCCCGGCGCCTTGGCCTCCGCCGGCGGCTTGGCGGAATAACTGATGCGTACCTTCTTGTAGACCTTGCCAGTGGCCGGGTCGAGGATGTTCGACACGCCGCGATACTCGAGCAGGCGGCGGGTGGACGGGTCGTAGAGCAGGTCGAGCGCCGGTGCAATCAAACGGAGCAGCGAGTCTGCCTCGACCCGAAGCAGGGCCGCCGGCGCGCCCTCAAAAGTCTCGTCGCCGACCTTTTTGGCGCGGAAGTGGTAAACGTCGAGGCCACCAGCCACCACCAGATGGAACTGCACCGTCTCGCCAGCCAGCAGCTTGGGCAGATTGTCCTGCACCAGATGGTTGAAGCCGGAGTCGGCTGCCACCTGCCCCTTGGGCACGGACAGCTGCTTGCTCTCCTCGCCCCTCTCGCGCGTCACCTTGAGCAGGTCGAGTTTGCCGCCCGATATGCCGCGCAGCGCCTCGACGTAGCTTTGCTCCAGGCTCTCGGCGCGGAAGATGGGGATGGTGCGGTTCTGGCGATAGTCGAGGGTCTTGCGCGAGACCAGCTTGCCGGCGGCATCGAAGTAGCTGATGGTCGCCGTCTGCACCTTGCCGCCTTCGAGTTCCTGCTCGTGCAACTCGGTGTAGAGGTACTTGCCGGTGTCGAGTTGGGTGGCGTAACCGTAGAACCGCAGCGACTCGGCGCTCGCTGCGGCCGCTATCAGCCCGAGCACCAGCCCCACCAGACATCGCAACATGCTCATCCCCCTCACTTGCGCGGCTCGAACAGAATGTGCGTCACACCCCACTCGCGACCTTCGTCGAAGCCGAAAAACTCGGCCACCGCCATGTAGAACATGCGCCAGCGCTGTATCCAGAGCTTCCAGTCGGCGCCATAAGCCTTGCGGAAGATCGCCGCGACCTCGTCGCGCGCGCCGTCCATGCCCTGCAGCCAATGCTCGCTGGTCTGCTGGTAGTGGCGGCCATCCACCCACCACTGGTCGACGATGCGCAGGTCCTCCTGAAAGTGCGCCAGCAGATGCTCGCTGGGCATGATGCCACCGAGGAAAAAGTACTGGGTCATCCAGTCGCTGCCATCGCGTACCTCGTAGGGGTAGGACAATGTCGGGTGAGCAAAGATGTGCACAAACAGCTTGCCCTCGTCGCGCAGCCAGCGGCGGATCTTGGCCAGCAACAGGCCATAGTTGCGCATGTGCTCGAACATCTCGATCGAGATGACCCGGTCAAAGCCGCCGCCGAGCTGTTCCGGTGAGAAGTCGAAATCGACGACGTTGCCGGTGTGGATGGTGAGGTTGCGCAGGCCGCGCTCGCGGGCGCGATTGGTGATGAACTCACGCTGGCCATGCGAGTTGGAGAGTCCAACGATCTGACTGTCGGGGTAACGCTCGGCCAGCCACAGCGACAGCGAACCCCAGCCGCAGCCGAGGTCGAGGATGCGCATGCCATCCTGCAATCGCGCGCGCTCGGCATAGATGGCGAGCATCGCCTCCTCCGCTTGCGCCAGCGTCTCGCGACCGGTCTCGTACCAGCAGCAGCTGTACTTGAGGCGTGGCCCGAGGTGCGCGTGGAAGAACGCCGCCGGCACCTCGTAGTGCTGCACATTGGCATCCTGCGTATTGATGGCGATGGGACTGGCGCGCAACTCAGCCAACCACTCGCGGAACTGCGCGGCGCGCAGGTGCGGCCAGCGCGCTGCCGGCTCGTCGAGTCGCTGCTGCATCATGCGGCGCATACCGATACGCAACAGCCAATCGGGGAGCAGGCCGCGTTCGGCCATCTGGATCGGGGACATCGGGGGCGCCTTTGGTGTTCAGCGGTCGGGGCCGAAGCGGGTTCCGTGGCAGGTCGGCCGACTCGACCGCGATTCTAGCGGCGCAAAGCCACCACGGTAGCACCGCGTAGACAAAGCCACCCGCCGCCGGCCCATCCGCTCAGCCCCTGCGCGGCGGCAGCGGAACAAAGGCGCTGGTACGGCGCATGTAGTCGGCATAGCCAGGCTTACGCTGCACCAGACCGGCCTCGAGGATCGGCAGGCCAGACATCTTGAGCAGCAGAAAGGCCATCACCAGTGGCGCGACCAAGGTGGCCGGCAGCCAGCCGGACCCCCAAGCCAGCGGCACGTAGGCCAGCCAGTGCAGGGTCTCAAAGAAATAATTGGGATGGCGCGACCACCCCCATAGACCACGGTCGCACACCTGGCCCCGATTGGCCGGATCCTGGCGGAAAGCCTCGAGTTGACGATCAGCGATCGATTCGCCGAGCACCGAACCGGCCCAGATCAGCCCGGCCAGGAGGATCGCGGCGTCGGGAATCGCCACGCCCAGCGCAGCCGGCACCAGAAAGGCGCTGGACGCGAGAATCAGCGTAAAGATGTTCTGGAACTGGAAGAAGAACCACATGTTGCGATCGGCCTTGTCGCCCCAGCGTGCGCGAAAGCCTGCGTAACGCCAGTCTTCCTCGGCACCCCAGTTGCGTACCCAGAGGTGCCAGCCAAGACGCAGCCCCCACAGCCCCCCGAGCAAGCCGGTAACGACGCGAACGGTCGGGTCGCCCGACCCGGTGGCGGCGAACCAGACTGCCAGTCCGCCGAGGCTCCACGCCCAGATGGCATCGACGATGCCGGCGTTGCGGGTGCGCAGTTGCAGCAGCCAGGCGATGGTCTTGGCCGCCACTACGATGACGACTGCGCCAAGTAAGGCCTGCAGCGGGGGGAGTGGAAGGTTCATCGGTGCGTTGTCTCAGGTCTCAGGTTCAGGCGCAGTAGCCCTTGTCCTTGCAGGTGCTGGTGGACTTGACCGTCCACAGCAAGGCCGCAGACCCGCCCGTGGGAACTGCAGGCTCAAGGATGTAGGTGGCACCATCGACGGCCATCGAGCCGGTGGCCGTGATAACACCGGAGGCGCCAGTCGCCACCGAAGCGACGCTGGTCTTGCCGGAATCCCCGGTCGCTGTGCTGGCATCGGCCGGCACGCCGTTGTTGCCTGCAGTGCAGCCTGCCAGGGCGCCGGTGGCCTGATAGCAACTCTCGACACCGACTTTGTACGGCTGCGCCGCTGACACCACTTCAGCGAACTTGGCGCGCTTGGTATACGACTGGTACTGCGGAACAGCGATGGCCGCCAAGATGCCAGCGATAGCCACGACGATGAGCATTTCGATAAGGGTGAAACCGCGTTGCATGGGAGCCTCCGTCAGATCAGGAAGGCCGGCTGAGCCAGCCGCGCGCGCCGGGACAGCGCCCGCACGGCCATTCTCGCGGCGCACCAATCTCCACCGCATCGCCTGATTGACCGAAGCCCTCGACGGCACCCTCCGCCTCAAGCGCCCCAGGGCGTTCCCCACTGCCCGACGTAGAAGGTCTCGCCAAGCGCCTTGCGGGCGCGCGCCGCGTGCTCGCGCTGGCGCAATTCGTCGTCGAGTACCGAATCGCTACCCAGATAGCCGACCGCGATCACCGCCATGATCGGCGCTTCGGCTGGAATGCCGAACGCAGCACGCGCCTTGCCATCGTCGAAGCCACCCATTTGATGCGTGCTCATGCCCATGGCGTTGGCCTGCAGGCACAGCGCCAGGGCCGCCGCACCGGTGTCGTAAGCCGCCCAGCGATTGTCGGCGCCGTTGTGGCCAAACTTCGGGTCGGCGCAGATCACCACCAGCAACGGCGCGTTGCGCGCCCAACCGGCATTGAACGGCACCAGACAGTCGAGCGCTTTTTGCCAGCCGGACGGGTCAGCGGCCTTGTCGGCGACGACGAAGCGCCATGGTTGGTCACCGAAGCAGGAGGGCGACCAGCGTGCCGCCTCGAGCAGCGCGGTGACCTGCTCGCGCGAGAGCAGACGCTCGGCATCGAAGGCCCGGCCGCTCCAGCGGGTGGCCATGAGGTCGTGGATGGGCGCTGCGGTGGTGGCGTGCTTGAGGCTCATGTCGTCTCCGGGAGGCAATGTTCTGGCGGCTTTTCAGCCGTAAGGGTTAATGCGGGTTGCGGTGACCCGCTGCTCTGACGGCAGCGTCGCGCCGGCGTTCCCTGCGTCGGCAGAAGCCCTTGAAACTCTGCGGCCGACCTCCATCTCTGCTGCCAAGGCCGGCAGCTTATGGCGCCAGCCGCCCTTCACCCACCCCGTGGCCGGCAAGCCGCAGAGCATCGCCACCGGCCATACAGCCTTATCGGAGACAGGCATGTCGGATCTCAAGGAAACATTGGGCTTTCAGGCCGAGGTCAAGCAACTGCTGCACCTGATGGTGCATTCGCTCTACAGCAACAAGGAGATCGTCCTGCGGGAACTGACCAGTAACGCGTCAGACGCCTGCGACAAACTGCGCTTCGAGTCGCTGGCGGACGCGAGTCTGCTCGAATCCGACCCTGACCTGCAAATCCGCATCGCCTTCGACAAGGACGCGCGCACGGTGACGATCGCCGACAACGGCATCGGCATGAGCCGGCAGGAGGCCATCGAGCACCTGGGAACGATCGCGAAGTCGGGCACGCGTGAGTTCTTCGCCAAGCTCACCGGCGATGCCAAGCAAGACGCCAGCTTGATCGGCCAGTTCGGCGTCGGCTTCTACTCCTCGTTCATCGTCGCCGACCGCGTCACCGTGCGCTCGCGTCTCGCGTCGTGCCGGCCTGCCCGCCGAACAGGGGGTGGAATGGGTGTCGGACGGCAGCGGCGAGTTCAGCGTCGAGACCATCAGCAAGCCCGCGCGCGGGACTGAGGTGACTTTGCATCTCAAAAACGGCGAGGACGAGTTCCTCTCGGGCTGGAAGTTGCGCGAGGTGCTGCGCCGCTACGCGGACCACATCCAGATGCCGATCCTGATGGACAAGGAAGAGTGGAACGAAGAGGCCAAGGGTATGCAGCCCACCGGCGAGCAGGAGCAGGTCAACGAGGGCACGGCGCTGTGGACGCGACCCAAGGGGGACATCTCTGACGAGCAGTACGCCGAGTTCTACAAGCACGTCGCGCACGACTTCGAGGCGCCGCTGGGGCATGTGCACGCCCGGGTCGAAGGCCGCCAGGACTACACCGTGCTGCTCTATGTGCCGGCGCGTGCGCCGTTCGACCTCTATGACCGCGATGCTGCGCGCGGGGTCAATCTGTTCGTCAAGCGCGTCTTCATCATGGACAACGCCGAGCAACTGCTGCCGGGCTACCTGCGCTTTATCCGCGGCGTGATCGACGCTGCCGACCTGCCGCTCAACGTGAGCCGCGAGATCCTGCAGCAGTCGCGCGATGTC
>RFSW01000092.1 GCA_009923755.1 Betaproteobacteria bacterium
TTTCCGCAGACGCATGCGATGTGGCACGCGGTGGCCACGCGACTGGCATCTCACTTTTGGCTGTTGATGCCGGACTTGCGCGGTTATGGCGACTCACCGCCGGCACCCGACAGCCCTGACCATCGCGGTTACAGCAAACGCGCCATGGCAGCGGACGTGGTCGGGCTGCTGGAGCGGCTCGGTGTCGAGAACTTTTATCTTTGCGGGCATGACCGCGGCGGGCGGGTGGCACATCGGCTGGCTCTAGACCATCCGCAACGCGTGCGGCGCCTCTGCCTGATCGACATCGCCCCGACGCTGGATATGTACGCGCGCACCAACATGGACTTCGCGCGCGCCTATGACCACTGGTTCCACCTGATACAGCCCGCACCACTGCCGGAAAAGATGATCGCTGGCTGTGCCCGCGACTATCTGCATGCCAAGCTTGGCGGCTGGGGTGGCGGTGGGTTGTCGCACATCGACCCGGCTTCTCTCGCCGAGTACGAGCGTTGCTTTACGCCGGCGCACATCCACGCGATGTGCGAGGACTACCGCGCCAGCGCCGGCATCGACCTTGAACACGACCGCGCCAGCCGCGAGGCAGGGCAGCGCATCGCCCGCGACACCTTGGTGATCTGGGGCAGCCGCGGCGTCGTGCACCGCTTCTTCGACCCAGCAGCGCTGTGGCAAGCGCAGTGCAGCGCGCGGATCGAACCTCTGCTGCTGGACGCCGGACACTATGTGCCGGAGGAGAAGCCGGCCGAAGTGGCGGAAGCGCTATTGCGCTTTATGGCCGGCTAAAGATGGCTACCGGCACTCGAGTCGGCAGTCAAACCGAACGCTTACGCAATTTCATTAGGCGCAGTCGCGCAGAGCGATGATGCGGGCCGGTCGTCGCTCGGCCACTATGCACTCACGCGATGCAATACCGCACTCGTTAATCAAGGAGAAAGACCATGTGGACCAAGCCCGCTGCTGCTGACCTGCGTTTCGGTTTCGAAGTCACCATGTACATCGCCGCCCGCTAAGCGAGCACGGTGTCATGCAAGCGGCCACCTTCGGGTGGCCGTTTTGTTTTTGGACCGGAGCAAACCGCGGGCGGTCGGAAAACCAGTCACGAACTGACCAGCGCACAAAAACAAACGGCTTGCATCGCTGCAAGCCGTTGTTTTTACTGGCGTCCCCACGGGGATTCGAACCCCGGTTACCGCCGTGAAAGGGCGATGTCCTAGGCCTCTAGACGATGGGGACTTCTAATCGTCTGGTGGAGGTAAGCGGGATCGAACCGCTGACCTCTTGCATGCCATGCAAGCGCTCTCCCAGCTGAGCTATACCCCCAGAGAGCGGCGCAATATACCGGCACGGGGACACCTTGTAAAGGAAAGCCACCTACCTTACGCCAGCGGCCCGCGCCTCCGGTGCAGGCACAAAGCCTTCCCGGTTGGGCATACGCAACGCCGACACACTGCGCGCATCGAGCAAAGCCTCGGCCGGCAGTACGCCGCCCAGATGCAACACATAGGCCGTCAGCGCGTAGGTCTCCTCGGCCGTGAGCGACCACGGCGCTTGCGGCGGCATGGCACGGCGGATGTAATCGAACACAGTGGTGGCGTAGGGCCAGTAGTTAGCCACCGTACGGTCGGGGTCAGGCCCGTCCAACCGGCTGCGACCCGCCAGATGCCCGCCGCTGCCGCCCGTCCCACGCTCGCCGTGGCACGCCTGGCAACGCTCGGTGTAGAGGCGTTCCCCCATCGCCACACTGCCCTGCCCGGCCGGTAAGCCGCGGCCATCGGGCCAGATGGTCGGCGCGGTTGCGGCCGTCAGCGGCTTGCCCAGCAGCGTGTGCGGCAACTCGCGGCCGAGGTCGGCGGCGTGTGCGCTGGCGCTCAGCGTGAGGGCGGCGACAAGCGCGAGCCTACGCATACACATGCGAGACCTCGCCGTCTTCATCGACAGCCCAGCACACGATCCCGTTGAAGTGAAACTCGCCATGTCGCCCGCGCTCGGCGACCAGTACCGCGCGCTCCGGCTGTGTGGTGCCGGTGTCGTCGGTGACGCGACTCTTGAGCAGGGCGCTCTGGCCACGCCACTGCCAGGCGATGCGAAAGCGCGTGAAGCACTGCCGCTGTACCGGCCCCTCCAACGCGGCCTCGGCCCAGCTCTTGCCGCCATCGGCCGAGACCTCCACCCTGCGCACGGCGCCGCGACCGCTCCAGGCCAGCCCGCTGATCTGATAGACGCCCTTTTCCCGCAACAACTGCCCTGGCGAGGGGTTGGTGATGACCGACTTAGGCTCGATGACAAAACTGAACTGCCGCGCCTTGCCACTTGGCAGCAGGTCGGTGTAGCGCCCGGTCTCGAAGCGGCTCATGGCGGGCTCGCTGGCCAACTCCAGCCGGTGCAGCCACTTGACGTGCGTCACGCCCTCCCAGCCGGGTACCACCAGGCGCATGGGATAACCCTGCTCGGGCCGCAGTCGCTCGCCGTTCTGCCAGAGGGCGATAAAGCAATCATCGAGCGCTTTGTTGATGGGTATAGAGAGGTGCAAACCGCCCGCGTCTGCGCCCTCGGCAATAAGCCAGGTCGCGCCATGGGCGGCGCCCGCCTCCTCGAGCAGCAACCGCAGCGGCACACCGGTCCATTCACTGCAGCTGGCCAGGCCATGCAGGGCGCCCGCGCTGGTTTGGCGCGGCACGACATTCCACAGCGAATTGCTGTTGCCACCGCACTCGATGAACAACTGCCGGCTGACGCGCGGATAGCGCAGCAGGTCGGCCACCGTCCACTGCAGCGGCTTGCCAACGCGCCCATGCAAGGCGAGCCTGTGCTGTGCCGGGTCGATCTGCGGCACGCCGCCGTGGTGCCGCTCAAAGTGGAGCCCGGACGGCGTGATGATGCCTTCGAGATCCTGCAGCGGCGTCCACGACACGCCATTGCCGGGCAGGTCGCGATTGGCAGCGATCGCCCGCGCGGTGTGCCTCTCGTAGGGCGAGGGCTGCCCGTAGACGCCAAAACCGTCGCCCGGGCGCGTCATGCCCGGCGGCATGCGATCCCCGAGCCCGGCAAGTGCCGCCGGTGCCGCCACCAGAAGTCCCGCACCGCCGCTCAGCAGCTCACGTCGGCTCAGCACGCCATTGCGGTCAGTGTGGTCTCGCATGCGGGCTAGAATAGCGCCGCGCTGCCCTCGTAGCTCAGTGGATAGAGCGACCGCCTCCTAAGCGGTAGGTCGCAGGTTCGATTCCTGCCTTGGGCGCCAGCTCGGCCGCCTGCGCTCGCCACCTAAACATACGCACCGACACGGATCCAACGCGTAGCGATCCACTTGACGCCACTCGTCACCGGGCTGCCGCCGTGCAGCGACTGCGGCTGCAGCGCCCCTTCGCGCGTCATCGACGCGAACATCAGAGCGGCGCCCTTCTCCGGCAGGAACTCAAGGCCCAACTCCGGGAAGACGGTGCCGCCACCGCCCTCCACATCGTTGAGGTAAAGGATGATGGTGAGCAGGCGCTGCCCGCCGTGCTTGAGCTGCAGGGCGCAGCCAGGCGTTGCCGGATCGAAATAATCAAAATGCGGACGGTACTCGCCGCCGACGCGGTAGTGCAGGATCTGCAGGCCTTCGCCGTTGGGCTCCGGCAGGCCAGAGAGGACTGCCAACCGCTGCTCCACCGCCTTGACCACCGGATCGGCGCCACGCTCGAAATGCGTGCCAAAGCTGCTGCGCCGCGCATCGGGCACGAACTGGCCGGTGGTGGGATCGACCACCGTTGAGCCACGGATACGCGCCGCGGAGGCTTCGATCATGGCGTCGCATTCGCCGGGTGAGAGCACCCCGCGCAGATAGAAGATGCCATTGCGCGCATGGCGTCCGGTGATCTGTGCTGCGCGATCGCCAAGCGTCACGCGGGTCGCCGCCGCCAATTCGTCGCAGCGCGCCCACCAGGCTTCGAGAGCCGGCTTGCTGCTATGGTCGGTGAGTGTTGCGGCAGAACAGATGTCGCGCCCGTCGATGTCGAGGCCACTGCCCGCCCCTGCGCCTGCAGTCGTATCACCTGTGCTCGCGGAGGCACGTGAGCCCGCTGGCGCTGCGGCCGGCTGCCAGGCGCCGCCGCTGCGTTGGCGCAGGTAGTCAGCGGCAAAGTCCGCAGCGTAGCCGGCTTGCAGCAAGGACTCATGCAACTGGTCCAATGTGCAGCCGCGCTCGAGGTTCGATTTGAACCAGTCTTCGAGTTCGCGAGAGGCGGTCTGGAACATGGCGGAACGGCCGATGCAATTTAATCCGATTGAGGCATTCTAATTGCCGGGTCGTGTATCGGCCCAGCACCTATCGCCAACAGGAAACGCCTTTCGCATGGACTTCAGCTGGCTCTCCGACCCGCACGCCTGGGTCGCCCTCGCGACACTCACCGCCTTGGAGGTGGTGCTCGGCATCGACAACATCGTGTTCATCTCGATTCTGGTCGGGCGCCTGCCGCCGGAACAGCGCGATCTCGCGCGCCGCGCCGGTCTGGCACTGGCCATGGGCAGCCGCTTGCTGCTGCTGTTCACCCTGTCATGGATCATGCAACTCACCGAGCCGCTGTTCGAAGTGCTCGGCCGCGGTGTGTCGGGCCGCGACCTCATCCTGCTCGGTGGCGGGCTGTTCCTGATCTGGAAGGCCACCCACGAAGTCCATGGGGCACTCGAAGGCGAGGAGCAGAATGGCAGCGCCGGCGCTGCCGCACGTGCCGGCTTTGCCGCCATCTTGGTGCAAATTGCGGTCATCGACGTGGTGTTCTCGCTGGACTCGGTGATCACTGCCGTCGGCATGGTCGACCAGATCGGGGTGATGGTTGCGGCCATCGTGATCACCGTGGCGCTGATGATGGTCGCGGCCAAGCCGATCGGCGAGTTCGTCGACCGCCACCCGACGGTCAAGATGCTGGCGCTGTCCTTCCTCATCCTGGTCGGCATGGCGCTGGTCGCTGAGGGCGCCGGCTTCCACATCCCCAAGGGCTATATCTACTTCGCCATGGCCTTCTCGGTCGGGGTGGAGATGCTCAACATCCGCGTGCGCACGCGGCGCAAGGCGGTGCAGTTGCGGCGACCGGACGCACCCTGAGGCGATGCGCCGACGGGCGCTAGTCGACCACCCGGGTGACCGGCGCCGGCAGGCCGTTGAAAGGGCTGGCCCGGCTCTGCGCATAGGCTGCTGCGCCGTCGATGGCCAGCCAATCGCCCTCGGCGATGCCCGCTGGCAGCAGCCATTCACCTGGCAACACGTCGGCGCCATCACAACTCGGCCCGGCGATACGCCAGGCCACCCGCTCGCCGCTGCCCCGCAAAGGCCGGATCCGATAGGGCAGGCCGCGCGTGGATTCGATCAGGCCGTTGTGCAGCCCGCAGTCGAGTTGCAGCCAGCGCTGGCCACGGTGGGTGCGCAACGCGGTCACGCGGGTGAGCAGCACCCCGGCGCTGGCCACTAGGTAGCGGCCGGGTTCGGCCAGCAGCGTGATGTCCGCTGGCAGGCCGGCCAAAGCCGGGGACAGTGCGGCGCCGATAGCCTCGATGGCCGGCGCGTGGCTGTCAGCAGCAGAGCCCATCGTCGGCCCGCACGCACCCTCGAGCACCACCGGAAAGCCGCCGCCCAGACTCAATACGCGCGCACTGTGACCTGCTGCGCGGGCCATCTCCAAGGCATGCCCTGCAGCCGCGATGCCACGTGGCCATGCCCGCGCCTCAGCGCACTGCGAACCGACATGGAAGCACGCACCGGCGATGTCCACGCCATGCTTTCGCGCGGCCGCCACAATGGCGGCCAGATCAACGGGCGCAACGCCGAAGGTGTCGCGCATCGGCCACCACGCGGGGTCATTCGCGCCACGTTCGACAGCCGCCGGCACCGCCACCCGGAGCAGTAAGCGCGCCGCCGGTGCGCATCGTGCGGTACGCACCACCTCCTCCACCGAATCCGCCGCAAAAAGGCGCACGCCAGCCTCGTACAAAGCAGCCGTCTGTGTGGCACTGCGCACCGGGTTGCCGCACAGCAAGCGAGCGGCATCGAGCCTCACCCCCACGGCCTCGCCCAGCGCCGGTAACTCGCCCGCTGTAGCCAGCTCGAAACCGCATCCCGCTTGCCACAAGGTGGCCAGCAGAGAGCTTTCTCCGCATGCCTTTACCGCGTAGTGAACACTCACACCGGGTATCGCTTCGCGCAGCCGGAGGAGTGCCCGCAGGGCACCAGAACGCGAAAGGAGAATCAGCGGCCCGTCAGGCGCACGCGCGATCTCGCGAGCCACCACCTCCGCGGCCGGTCGCAAAGGCACGGCGCAGGGAGCGATGGCTGGGGGAGGCGCGCCGGTCACGGCCGGAAGCATCCGGCCACCGACTCAGGCGCCGGTGCGCACGCAGTCGACGAAGTAGTCGACCTCGCCATTAGCGTTCGCGTCTTTGACCAAGCCGTGGATGTCAGTCTCGAAGCCGGGGAAGCGTGCATTGAAATCACGCGCAAACTTGAGGAAGCGCACGATGGTCGCGTTGAAGCGCTCGCCTGGAATGAGCAGCGGGATGCCCGGCGGATAGGGTGTGAGCAGCACGCTGGTGATACGCCCCTCGAGTTCGTCGACCGGCACGCGCTCGATCTCGCGGTGCGCCATGCGCGCAAACGCATCCGCCGGCTTCATCGCCGGGACCATGTCGGACAGATACATCTCGGTAGTGAGACGGGCGATGTCGTGCTCGCTGTAGACCGAGTGGATCTGCTGGCAGAGGTCGCGCAGGCCGACGCGCTCGTAGCGCGGGTACTTCTGCACGAACTCCGGCAGCACCCGCCACAGCGGCTGGTTGCGATCGTAATCGTCCTTGAACTGCTGCAGCGCAGCCACCAGCGTGTTCCAACGGCCCTTGGTGATACCGATGGTGAACATGATGAAGAAGCTGTAGAGCCCGGTCTTCTCGACGATCACGCCGTGCTCCGACAGATAGCGGGTGACGATGCCAGCGGGGATGCCCCATTCGGCAAAGTCGCCCTCCATGTCCAGACCCGGGGTGATGATGGTCGCCTTGATCGGGTCGAGCATGTTGAAACCATCGGCCATCTGGCCGAAACCATGCCAGCGGTCGCCGGCCTTGAGCATCCAGGCTTCACGCTCTTCCAAGCCCTCTTCCGAGAGATCATCCGGCCCCCAGACCTTGAACCACCAGTCGGCGCCCCATTCCTCGTCCACCTTGCGCATGGCACGACGAAAATCGAGCGCCTCGGCCAGCGATTCCTCCACCAGC
>RFSW01000093.1 GCA_009923755.1 Betaproteobacteria bacterium
CCAGCTCCTGGAGGTTGACCAGGGTGCTGGCGTCCAGGGAGGACAGGGACGCGGCCGGAAACTCCAGCACAATCGTTTCGCGCGAGTCGGCGGACATCTCTGAAGGGCGACAGCGGAGTGAATGCCCCCCTCCCGCCGGCGCTCTGCCGCATTCATTTTTAAAAGAGGTGGCGTTAACGGCGCCCGCGCCTTTTTGACAAAAAACTAAAAACACCGAACGACCCCCTCCGATGACTCCTCAGAGATCCTCCAGCGCCCCCTGGACGGCGGCCTCGGCCGCGGAGAGCCGGGCCCGGTAGCCGGCGACCTCCAGGGCGCCGTCGGCGCGCCGGACGATGGCCGACCCGAGGCGCGAGTTCTCCAGCGCCCCCGCGAGCGCGTCCAGGTCCGTCGGCGCGCGCGCGTTGACGTTCGCGCGGTACCACTCCAGGTACCAGGCGACGACCTCCCGGAGGGGGCGGGCCGGCGCCGCCGGGTCCGCGGCGAGCCCCTGCGTGATGAACCGGTTGACGACGTCCAGCCGGTTCCGGTACTCCTCCGTCTCGCGCTCGACGGTCGGCGAGGGCACGCGGGCGATGTTGCCGCCGTACTTGCGCCGGAGCTTGGCGAAGTTGTGGACCAGGAAGGCGAGGACCCCCTCCAGGTAGAGCGGGTCGGCCTTCAGGCGCCCGTTGAACTCCGGGCGGGCCTCCCGCTCGTAGGGGTTGGCCGGGTTCGGGCGCTCCTTGAAGGTGACCTTCGGGCGATAGAAGAGCATGCGCCGCCAGAAGCCGTGGTCCGTGCAGTCCGTCCGGAGCTCGTAGTTGGAGGCGACGACGCCGGTCGCGGCGACCTTGAAGTTCTGTTGGGCCCCGTAGAGCTGCCGCCCGGACTGCCGCTCGCCGCCGGTGACCTCCTTGACGCGCGCCGTGTTCCAGGCCATGGCCCGGTTCGCCTCGGAGGTGTAGAAGAAGCGCGCCGCGGCCAGCTCCATCATGGCCGAGTTCGCGTCCTTGGCCGACTCCCGCTCGTCCGTCAGGAGCCCGATAGGGACCTTGCGCGCGTAGCGCTCCCCGAGGGCGGCCGCGACCGTCTCCACCAGCGTGTTCCACAGCCCGCAACCCGGGCACTGGCCCTGCCACTTCGAGGACGCTGCGCCGCACTCAGTACAGACGTGGCTGGTTTTGACGCGGGCCATGCCGCCGCTCAGATCTTCGGCAGCGTGACGCCAGTCTGACCCTGGTACTTGCCGCCGCGGTCTTTGTAACTGGTCTCGCAGACCTCATCGGACTCGAAGAAGATGACCTGCGCACAACCCTCGCCGGCGTAGATGCGCGCGGGCAGCGGCGTGGTGTTGCTGAATTCGAGCGTCACGTAGCCCTCCCACTCCGGCTCGAAGGGCGTGACATTGACGATGATGCCGCAGCGGGCATAGGTGCTTTTGCCCAAGCAGATGGTGAGTACATTGCGCGGGATGCGGAAATACTCGACGGTGCGCGCCAGCGCAAACGAATTCGGCGGGATGATGCAGCTGTCGCCGTGCATCTCGACGAAGCTGTCGGGGTCGAAGTTCTTCGGGTCGACGATGGTCGAATTGATGTTGGTAAAGACGCGGAAATCCGGCGCGCAGCGAATGTCGTAGCCGTAGCTGCTGGTGCCATAACTCACCACCTTGCGACCGTCGACCTCGCGCACCAGAGACGGCTCAAACGGCTCGATCAGGCCGTGCTGCTCGGCCATGCGGCGGATCCACTTGTCGGATTTGATGCTCATCTCGCGGCCCTGTCTGACGAAGCAAGATTGTACGTCAGGCGAGCTGGGGGCCGATCGCCCCTGCCCCGCTCCAAACCGCCACAAGAGAACGCCCAACCATCAGGGCTGGGCGTCGGGTTTGGTGGCCAGGGGCAGAATCGAACTGCCGACACTGCGATTTTCAGTCGCATGCTCTACCAACTGAGCTACCTGGCCAGAAGAGCGCGGAGGGTACCGGCCGGCCCCCTCTGAGTCAAGTCAGCCGCGGGAAATAAGCCGCCCGCGCGCAGCGATCTGCCGACCCGACGCATCTGCGGCACAATCCCCAATCATGGACTTCAAGACATGGATGCGCGCCGCCAAGCGCGACGGCCTCGCACTCTGGTTCGCCCTGCGCCACCCGCTCACTCCCACCTGGATCAAGGCCGGACTGGTGCTGGTGGTGGCCTACGCGCTCTCACCGATCGACCTGATCCCCGATTTCATTCCGGTGATCGGCTACCTGGACGAGGCGCTGCTGCTGCCGCTGGCGGTGGGTGTGCTGGCGCGCGCCCTGCCCGCCAGGGTGATGGCCGACTGCCGGTCGCAGGCCGAGCAATGGCTCGCCGACGGCCACGCGAAGCCCAAGATGGTGCTGGGCGCGGTGTTGATCTGCGGCGTGTGGCTGCTGGCGCTTGCCGCCGCGTGGAGCGCTTGGGCCGGCCATTAGGCGGCGCGTGCCGGCACCGCGGCTCGAGCCGGGCGCCAGCCCTTATGGCTGGCTACGCTGCGCCCAGCCGTCTTTCAAGGTCACCGCCCGGTTGAACACGGGCGCGCCGGATTGGCTGTCGTGGCGGTCCGCCACAAAATAGCCGTGCCGCTCGAACTGGAAACACTGCTCCGGTGCGGCATCGCGCAGTAAGGGCTCCAGCTGCGCAGTGACGACGCGCAGCGAATCGGGATTGATGTCCTCGAGAAAGTCGCGCTCGCGCTCGGGAGGATCTCCGGCCCGCCGCGCACCTGGAGTGGGATGGGCGAACAGGCGGTCATACAGCCTCACGGTAGCCGCGTATGCGTGCGCCACCGACACCCAGTGCAGGTTGCCCTTGGTCTTGTAGTTGTCGGCGCCGGGGGTGCCGGACTTCGAATCGGCAAAATACTCGGCGTGTACCGCCACCACATTGCCGGCCGCATCCTTCTCACAGCCGGTACAGGTGACCACGAATCCGTAGCGCAGGCGCACAGTGTTTCCGGGATAAAGGCGGTGAAAGCCCCTCTCCGGAACCTCCTGGAAGTCCTCGCGCTCGATCCAGAGCTCGCGCGTGAACGGCATGTCGCGCTTGCCGAGTTCCGGGTGCAGCGGATGGTTCGGCGCCTGGCAGGTCTCGACCGCGCCCTCAGCAAAGTTGGTGATGATGAGTTTGAGCGGGTCGAGCACGGCCACCCGACGCTCGGCCGCCTCGTTGAGGTGCTCGCGCATGCACTCCTCGAGCACGCTCATATCGATCCAACTGTCGGACTTGCTCACGCCGATGCGCTCGGCAAACAGACGAAAACCCTCAGCCGTGAAGCCGCGCCTGCGCGCACCCACCAGCGTCGGCAGACGCGGATCGTCCCAGCCAGCGACGTGGCCCTCCTCCACCAACTGGATCAATTTGCGTTTGGAGAGCACCACATAGCTCAGATTGAGCCGGCTGAACTCGTACTGGCGCGGCAGCGGCGTGTTGAGCAGACCCAGTGCGGCGAGTTTTTCGTTGAGCCAGTCGTAGAGCGGCCGGTGGTCCTCGAACTCGAGCGTGCAGATGCTGTGCGTCACGTTTTCCAGCGCGTCCGACACCCCATGGGTGTAGTCGTACATCGGGTAGATGCACCAGGCATCCCCAGTCCGGTGGTGATGCGCGTGGCGGATGCGGTACGCCACCGGGTCGCGCAGGTTGATGTTGGGGCTCTGCATGTCGATCTTGAGGCGCAGCACGTGCGCCCCGTCAGCGAACTCGCCGGCCTTCATGCGGCGGAACAGGTCGAGATTCTCGGCGACGCTGCGGCCGCGATATGGCGAGTCCTCACCTGTCTGAGTAAGCGTGCCGCGCCGGGCGCGCATCTCTTCAGCACTCTGGCTGTCGACATAGGCGTCGCCCGCTTCGATCAGCCGTTCGGCAAACTCATAGAGCCAAGGGAAGTAGTCCGACGCGAAGTACTGGTGCGAGGCGCCGAAGGCTTGCCAACCGAAGCCGAGCCACTGCACCGCTTCGAGGATACCGTCGACGTACTCCTGCTCCTCGCGGGTGGGATTGGTGTCGTCGAAGCGCATATGGCAGACGCCGCCAAAATCGCGCGCGAGGCCGAAGTTGAGACAGATGCTCTTGGCGTGCCCGTAGTGCAGGTAGCCGTTGGGCTCCGGCGGAAAGCGTGTGCGCACCTTGGCCGGATCGGGCGCGCCGGCCTGTTGCTGCGCAGCGGTGCCAGGTTTGCCGCACCAACGGCGGTCGGCATATGCCCCGCTGGCGAGGTCGGCCTCGATGACGTTGCGGATAAAGTTGGCGGCGGGCGCCGGCGGGGCTGGAGGGGGCTTGCTCACGCGTGTGGACTCGGTCGTGCGGGGCCGGCGCACCGCCGACGTTGGGCATGCATTCTAGCCTTACGGGCGTCATGCCTTTCTGCTAACTTGCCGGCTAGAAGAGGTCTGCCCCTTGAGATACTGCAACGCCTGCGCCGCTCCCGTCTCTGTTCGCGTGCCGGACGACGACAATCGGCCGCGCCACGTCTGCACAGCGTGCGGACAGATCCACTATGTCAACCCCAAGGTGGTGGTCGGGTGCCTGCCGGTGATCGGCAGCCAGGTGCTGTTGTGCCGACGCGCCATCGAGCCGCGCTACGGCAAATGGACGCTGCCGGCGGGCTTTCTTGAGTGCGGCGAGACGCTGGAAGCTGGCGCACTGCGCGAGACCCTTGAGGAGGCGGGCGCCTCGGTTGAGATCGACGGCCTCTACACGGTCCTCAGCATCATCCATGCCGAGCAGGTGTACATGATGTTCCGCGCCACCCTGCCGCAACCGGTGTTCGCCGCCGGCACCGAAAGCCTCGAGGTGGCACTGTTCGACGAGGCCGACATCCCCTGGGATGAGCTGGCTTTCAGCACCATCCGCCGCACCCTCGAACACTTTTTCGAGGACCGCCGCAATGGCGGCTTCCACCTCCACATCGGACACATCGACCGCGCGCCGATGCGGGGCTAGATGCGCACCACGGCTTGGCCAGCTCGCGGCGCCACCAGCGCCGGCTGGCTAGGTCTGGCCGGCCTGCCAGCGGTGTAGCCAAACCTGCAGAACGGCCGTCGCAGGTAGTGCCACCAACACCCCCGACACCCCGAACAACTCGCCAAAGGCCAGCAGCGCAAAGATCACGGTGAGCGGATGCAGACCGATGCGCTCGCCCACCAGCCAAGGGGTGATGACCAAGTTCTCGAACAGGTTGCCGCCGGCAAACACCAGGGCGATGGCCCACAAGGGGGCACTGTCGCCGGGCAGCAGCGCAGCCGAGCCAATGGCCAGCAGGCCACCCGCGACGACACCCAACAGTGGCACCAGGGTGAGCAAGCCGGCTAGCACACCGATCGACACCGCGTGTGGCACACCCAGCAAATGCAGGCCGACCGCATAGACCACTGCCATGGCCAGCATCACACCGAGCTGGCCGCGCACGAACTCCCCGAGCACGGCATCGGCATCTGCCGCCAACCCGGCGACCGTATCGCGCAGCGCCAGCGGACACAGCGCCAACACAACGCGACAGATGGCGGGCAGATCGCGTAGGGCGTAGAACAGCACCACCGGGAACAGCGCCAGCGTGCCCAGCAAGCCAGCCAGTGCGGCACCACCCTGCCCGGCCCGCGAGAGCCCTCCGCGCAACCAGCCAGCCAATTCGCCAGCGTGGCGAGCGGCCAGTGCCTGCCCCTGAGCCAGTGGGTCGCCCTCGATGCCGAGGTGGTCGAACACGGCTGGCAAGCGCTCCTGCAACAGCCCCAGCATGTGCGGCACCCGCTCAGCGAGCGCCGCGGTCTGTGCCAGCAGCATCGGCATCATGAGCAGCGCCAGACCGGCGAGCGCAGCCATCAGCAGCAGCAGGACCAAAGCGGCCGCAACGCCACGCGGCATCCCGACGCCATGTAAACGGAGCACTGCCGGCTGAAAAACATACGCCAGCACCCCGGCGAACGCGAACGGGGCGAGCACATCGCCCAGCAGGTGCAATACAGCGGCCGCACACAGCGCTGGAACCAGCCAGACGGGCAATGCGACCATCGTCGGCCGTGCGCCAAGCGGGCGCCCGGCAAAAACAAAAAAGCGCCGGACCCGCAGGTTCCGACGCCTCTGCTGCTGACCCCTGACATGTCCGGGCGGCAGGCTCGAGCGGCTTGCGCCTTACTTGAGCTTGGTCTCCTTGTAGGCGACATGCTTGCGCGCCACCGGATCGAATTTCTTGAATTCCAGTTTGTCGGGAGTGGTCTTCTTGTTCTTGGTCGTGGTGTAGAAATGGCCGGTGCCGGCGGTCGATTCCAACTTGATCTTGTCACGCATGATGAGCTCCTTAGACCCGCTCGCCGCGGGCGCGCAGGTCTGCGACCACGGCGTCGAGACCCTTCTTGTCGATCAGCCGGAGCCCGGCGTTGGACAGCCGCAGGCTGACCCAGCGGTTCTCACTCTCCGACCAGAAACGACGGTATTGGAGATTGGGGAGAAAACGACGCTTGGTCTTGTTGTTGGCGTGCGAAACGTTGTTGCCAACCATCGGCTTCTTGCCGGTGACGATGCAGACGCGCGACATGGCGGTCTCCGATAACTCGAAAGCCCGCGAGTCTATCCCGAAAAGCTGCCGCGCTCAAGTGGCGCAACATGTCGACCGGGTGTTCGCTCAAGCATGCGCCGCAGCGATTTGCCATCGGTCAATCGGCGGTTGCCGACATCGGCCTATTCTGTTATCTAAGCGCTCGCCCCCGGGACAGGGATCACACCGGGGCCATGACGACGAGTGATCCTCCACGGAGACCGCAGTGGACACCCACAAGCATTTCACGCCGTACGAGCCGGCTGCCGGCGAGGCGTATATGAACGCCACCCAGCTGGCACACTTCCGCCGCATTCTCGAAGAGACCCGCAAGGAGCTCAGTCAGGATATCGATCGCACGGTGCACACCATGCAGGACGAAGCCACCGTGTTTGCCGACCCCAACGACCGCGCCAGTCAAGAGTCCGATATGGCGCTCGAGCTGCGTAACCGCGACCGCGAACGCAAGCTGATCAAGAAGATCGACGAGACGATCGCGCGTATCGACGCCGACGACTACGGTTTCTGCGACAAATGCGGCGTCGAGATCGGTCTCAAGCGCCTCGAAGCACGGCCCACCGCGACGCTGTGCATCGACTGCAAGGAGCTCGACGAGATGCGCGAGCGACAAGTGGCGCGCTGAGCGCCCCGCCCTGAGGCGTCGGCTGCAGCCGACG
>RFSW01000094.1 GCA_009923755.1 Betaproteobacteria bacterium
ATCAGGCGGCCGATGTGCTCAAGCTCTTCCCCGAGCGGCTGCGCAACGATGCCATGCTGCGCATCGCCACCCTCGAAGGGGTGCAGCCGGTCGCCCTGCGCGAGCTCAATGAGGCGCTGGCGCGCATCCTGTCCGGCGCCGACCGCATGCTCAAGAGCAACCTGGGCGGGGTCAAGACGGCGGCCGAGATCATGAACTTCATGGGTGCCATGGAGGGTCCGACGATCGACAGCATGCGTGAGGTCGATTTCGATCTGGCGCAGGCGGTGCAGGACCAGATGTTCCTCTTCGAGAATCTGATCGACCTCGACGACCGCTCGATCCAGGCCCTGATGCGCGAAGTGCAGTCCGACTCGCTCATCCTTGCGCTTAAAGGCACCAGCGAGCCACTCAAAGAGAAGATCTTCCGCAATATGTCGGCGCGCGCGGCGGAGATGCTGCGCGAGGATCTGGAGGCGCGCGGTCCGGTCAAGCTGTCCGAGGTCGAGGCTGAACAGAAGGAGATCCTCAAGACCGTCCGTGCGCTGGTCGACGACGGCACCATCGTGCTCGCCGGCAAGGGTGAAGAGGGCTTGGTGCAGTGAGCGGCGAGGGCCCGCGTCCACTAGTGATGCCGGCGGCTCCAGGCCCGGTCAAGGTGGTCACGCGCGAGCGGCTGACCGCCTACGACCGTTGGGAGTTGCCGCTGCTCGAGGAGCGCATCCAGCAGGCAGCCGAGCAGTTGGCCGGGCAGCCGACGCCGCAGAATGTCGAGCCCCTTCCGACCGCCGGCGAATTGCAGGCGCTGCAGGATCGCGCCTACCGGGAAGGCTGGCAGGCGGGTCTGGAGGAGGGCCGCGCGGCAGTCAATTCGCGTTTGGCTACTCTCAACAAGGCTATCGAACAGGCCAGCGGTCTGCTAGCCAATACTGAGGCGACGCTCGCCCCCCGTCTGCTCAATCTGGTCGTGGCGATGGCCCGCGAGGTGATCAGGGCCGAACTCAAGTTGCAGCCGGAGTCCCTGCTGGTGGTGGTGCGCGAGGCACTCGCGGTGATGCCCAGCGGCACCGAGGCACCGAACATCCATCTCCATCCCGACGATGTCGCGTGGATGCGCGATGAGCCGAGCGTCAATGGTGCCTGGCAGTTGGTCCCCGACGCAGGCATGGCGCGCGGTTCATGCCGCATCGAGCTTGGCGAAAGCTTTGTCGAATCCGAGCTGGCCGGGCGCTGGGCCAGGGTCCTGAAGACGATCGGTCGCACCGACGCTTGGCAGGATGCCGCCGAACGCGATGCCTGATGCTAGAGCGTACGCAGCGACTGTTCGATGACTATGCCGAAGCGGTCCGGCGCGCGCCGGGACCGGTCTGTGCCGGGCGCCTCACGCGGGTTGCCGGGCTGGTGCTGGAGACCTCGGGTCTGCGTGTGCCGGTAGGCTCGATGTGTGTGGTCGAGGTCGGTCAGAGCGAGCGCGTCGAGGCGGAGGTGGTGGGCTTCATTGGCGGGCGCCAGTTCTTGATGCCGACCAGCGAGGTCAACGGGCTCGAACCTGGCGCTCGCGTCTATCCGGTCGAGACTGCGATGGCGATGCCGCCGCAGCTTGGCGAGCCCTGGTTCCCACGCCGTCGTGCGATCGAACGGATGCGCCAGGTCGGCGTCGGTGACGCCTTGCTCGGGCGCGTCATCGATGGCCATGGTCGCCCGCTCGATAACGGTCCGCCGCTGAGCAACCTGCAGCTGGTGCCGCTGCAGGGCCGGCCGGTCAATCCGCTCGATCGCGACCCGATCGACCATACCCTCGACGTCGGTGTGCGCTCGATCAATACCCTCCTGACCATTGGTCGCGGCCAGCGCATCGGCCTGTTCGCCGGCAGCGGCGTGGGCAAGAGCGTGACCCTGGGCATGATGGCGCGCTACACCGATGCCGACGTGGTGGTGGTCGGCTTGATCGGCGAGCGTGGTCGGGAAGTCAAGGATTTCATCGAGAACATCCTCGGCAAGGAGGGTCGCCAGCGCGCGGTGGTGGTCGCCGCTCCGGCTGATGTGAGTCCGCTGCTGCGTATGCATGGCGCCTCCTACGCCCACACCGTCGCCGAGTATTTCCGCGATCAGGGGCGCCACGTGCTGCTGATCATGGATTCGCTCACCCGCTATGCCCAGGCCAACCGCGAGATCGCTTTGGCCATCGGCGAGCCGCCAGCCACCCGTGGTTACCCGCCCTCGGTGTTCGCGCGCCTGCCGCAGCTGGTCGAGCGGGCGGGCAATGGACTCGGCGGGCGCGGTTCGATCACCGCGTTCTACACGGTGCTGGCCGAGGGCGACGACCTGCAAGACCCGGTGGCAGACGCTGCGCGCGCCATTCTCGATGGCCACATCACGCTGTCGCGTGCCTTGGCAGATTCGGGTCATTACCCGGCGATCGACATCGAGACCTCGATCAGTCGCGTCATGCCCGACATCGTCGACACCCGCGAGCTTGAGCGGGCGCGGCGCTTTCGCGCCCTTTACACCCGCTATCAGCGCTCGCGCGACCTGATCTCCATCGGCGCTTACGTGCCGGGCAACGATCGCACCCTCGACGAGGCCGTGCGCCTGTTCCCGGTGATGGAGCAGTTCCTGGTGCAAGGCATGCACGAACCCGCCGCGCTGCCGGATTGCCGCGCCGCCCTCGAACGGCTGTTGCCCTGAGCGCGATGGCCGATTCGCGTTTCCCGCTTCAAGCTGTGCAGGATCTGGCCCGCTTTCGCGAGGAGGAGGTCGGCCGCATGGTGGCGCTGGCAGCGGCGCGGCTCGCCGAGGGGCGGCAGAAGGCGGAAGTGTTGCGTGGCTACCGCGCCGACTATGCCCGGCAGCTCATCGGTGATGCGGGCGAGGGCGTCGAGGTGGGCCGCATGCGCGACACGCTGGCCTTCATCGCGCGCATCGACCAAGCCCTGGAGCAGCAGGCGATCGAGGTTGAGCGCCTGCATGCCCACTGGCAAGCGATGGTCGCCGAATGGGGCGAGCGCACCCGCGAGCTCAAGACCTACGAAGTGCTGGAGCAGCGCCACCTGGATCGCCTGGCGCTGCGGGAGCGCCGGCTGGAGCAGCGCGGCACCGACGACTGGGCGATGCGCCGCCGCGATGCCGATGGCTGAGCGCTACTCTGCGCTGGTTCCCGCGGCTGGCGGTGGCAGCCGTCTGGGTGCGGTGGTGCCCAAGCAGTATCTGGAGCTTGCAGGCGACTGCATGCTGCACCGGACGCTCGATGCTCTGTCGGCCGAGCCTCGCTTGTCCGACATCCTTGTGGTGTTGTCGCCGACGGACACGCGCCGGCCGCCGGCAGGCCGTTTCGATCGACGGGTGCGGTTCGCTGCAGTGGGCGGCGCCACCCGCGCCGACAGCGTCGCGGCCGGCCTCGAACAGCTTGACGCCAACGACAGCGATTGGGTGTTGGTGCACGATGCAGCACGCCCCGGGCTGTCGGCGGCGGTGCTGGCGCGCCTGATCGATGCGGTGGGCGACGATGCAGTAGGCGGTCTGCTGGCGTTGCCGGTGGCCGATACAGTCAAGCGCGCCGATGCCGCCGGTCGGGTGGTGGCGACTGTCGATCGCGAAAGCCTGTGGGCGGCTCAGACCCCGCAGATGTTCCGTGCCGGCATACTGCGAAGGGCTTTGGCTGGGGACCATACAGGCATCACCGATGAGGCCTCGGCCGTCGAGCGGCTCGGACTGCAGCCCTTGCTGGTGCGCGGCGAGCCGGGCAACTTCAAGGTGACACTGGCCGAGGATCTGCAACTGGCCGCCGCCCTGCGGCTCGGGAGAGAGGACAGATGATGCGCATCGGCCATGGTTTTGACGTTCACGCGTTTGCCGCCGGGCGGGCATTGATCCTTGGCGGCGTGGACATTCCCTACGAGCGTGGACTGCTCGGCCACTCCGATGCCGATGTGGTGTTGCACGCGCTGGCCGACGCCTTGTTGGGCGCTGCCGCGCTGGGCGACATCGGTCGGCATTTTCCCGACACCGATCCGGCCTTTGCAGGCGCCGACAGCCGTGTGCTGCTGCGCGAGGTGGTGGCGCGTGTGGCCGCTGCTGGCTGGCGCCCCGGCAACGTCGATGTCACGGTCATCGCGCAGGCGCCGCGGCTGGCGCCGCACATTCCGCTGATGGTCGACAACATCGCGGCCGACTTGGGTCTCGCGCGCGGCCAGGTAAACGTCAAGGCCACCACCACTGAACGCCTGGGCTTCACCGGGCGCGGCGAGGGCATCGCGTGTGAGGCGGTGGCTCTTCTGCTTCCCCTTCAGCTGCCCGATTGAGGGCCGTCGAGCGGCAGCCGGATGCGCGCGGCCAAGCCGCCACCTTCGCGCGGGTCGAGGCTCAGTCGTCCGCCATGCTGGCGGACGATGCGGTCGACGATCGCCAGCCCGAGGCCGGTGCCGCCACCGCCGCGCGCCATGTCGAGCCGGGTGAACGGCTGTAGCACCCGCTCCACCGCCTCCTGCGGGATGCCAGGCCCGCGGTCGAGCACCTCGAGCAACAACTGGTCGTCCTCCTCGCGCGCCGTGACCAGCAGTGGCGGCTTGCCGTAGCGGATCGCGTTGTCGATCAGGTTCTGCAGCAGACGGCGGACGGCAAGCGGTCGCAGCATCGCTTTGCGCGGCGCTGTGCGTGTGTCGACCTGGAGTTCCAGGCCCTTTTCGACGTAACGGTTGACCAGGCTCTCCACCAGCCCGGCCGGATCGACCCGGGTCGGCTGCTCGCTGTTCTCGTCGCGGACGAAGTCAAGGAACTGGCCGATGATCGCGTTGATGTCCTCGATGTCTTCGATCATGGCTTGGCGCCCATGCGGATCGACGTTGTCTGGCAGCATCTCAATGCCCAGCCGCAGACGGGTGAGTGGGGTCCGCAGGTCATGCGACACCCCGGCCAGCAGCATGGCGCGGTCGTTCTCGGCGCGTTCGAGGTTGCGCGTCATGCTGTTGAAGGTGCGCGTCACGGTGGCGATCTCCTGTGGCCCGTCTTCCTGCAGTCGGCCGGGCTTTGCACCCGCGGCGAGGCGCTGTGCGGCGCTTGCGAGATTGGCAAGCGGCTGGTTGAGCCGGCGGACGATGAGCGCCGCACCGAGGATCGACAGCAGCATCACCAGGGCGCTCCAGCCGGCCCACACCAGTGACCGGTCGTCGCGGGTCGGTGCTCGCGGGATGACCAGCCAATAGCGGTCCGGGCCCATGTCGAAGCTGACCCAAAGGCCGTTGATGTTGTGCCGGTCGAAACCCACAAGGGTGGTCGGCCCAAGCTCCTTGCGCAGTTCCTCGACGATCCCTTGCTGCAGGCGGGTGAGATGCGGCTCGCCCTCCATCGGCAGCATCTCCAGCGGGTAGAGCTGGATGCTCTCGCTCTGCGAGAGTTCGGCCAGCAACATGAGCCGCCGGTTGACGTGCGAGGCGAGCAGCGCGGCGCGCGTCAAGTTGACGATGCTCACTGCCTCGTGCGCGGCCCAGTAAGCCCGTACCGGCGTGTCCAGCCGCTCGGTCACGCTCACCCAGGTGTAGTGGCCCAGCGCGATGAGTGCGGCGATCAGCAGCATGGTCCGCCCGAACATGGTGTCGGGCAGGTGGCGGCGCCACCCGGTGGGACGCCGCCCGCCGACGGCGTCAGGCACTGCGCTCGCCATCCGGCACGAACACGTAGCCAAAGCCCCACACAGTCTGGATGTAGCGTGGCTGGCTACTGCTGTCTTCGATGAGCTTGCGCAGACGCGAGATCTGCACGTCGATGGCGCGATCGAATGCTTCGTGTTCGCGGCCGCGTGCCATCTCCATCAGCTGGTCGCGCGACAGGGGGCGGCGGGCGTGCTCCACCAGCACCTTGAGGACTGAGAACTCGCCGCTGGTGAGTGGCAGCGCTTCGCCATCGCGGGTCAGTTGTCGTGTGCCGAGGTCGAGCGTAAACGGACCGAAGCTCACCTTGCCGCCTTCGAGCAATGGGGCCGAGCCCCCGGCTGCGCCGGCCCGTCGGCGCAGGACCGCGCGGATGCGTGCCAGCAGTTCGCGCGGGTTGAAGGGCTTGGGCAGGTAGTCGTCGGCACCCATCTCGAGGCCGACGATGCGATCGACTTCCTCGCCACGTGCCGTCAGCATGATGATCGGCAGCGATTCGTTCTCGGCGCGCAGCCGGCGGCAGATCGACAGGCCATCCTCGCCCGGTAGCATCAGGTCGAGCACCATGAGGTCCACGGCTTCGCGTCGACGCTCGGCGTCCATGCCGGGGGCGTCAGGCGCGCTGCGCACTTTGAAACCATTCTCGCCAAGGTAGCGCACCAGCAGGTCGCGCAGGCGCGCGTCGTCATCGACGACCAGGATGCGCTCGCTCATCGTGTCACTCCTATCGAGTGCACAACTCTAGCAAACTGCGAGGCTTTGGCAGCCGCTTACATCTGGTAACACTTGAGCGTGTTCTAGACACAGCGTAGAAAGTTGTCGGTCCTAGTCTCTGCCTTCGCAGACACTTTTGGCGGCGTGGTCTTTCCGGAGGTTCACCGATTGTCGAACGTTCCATTCCTGGCTGCGGCCAGCGTGGTGGTGCTGTCTTCGCTACCTTTCGTGGCATTGTCTGCGACCAGTGGCGCACCCTTGGAGGCGCCGACGGATACCGCCGAGTTCTCCCTCTCCTCGGCCGAACTCGAAGCGTTCCGTCAGGACGTTGAGCATCTGCAGCAGAATTTCTATCAAGCCTCTCCGGAGATGCGCCGGCGTTGGATCGAATCGGTGCGTGAACGGCGTCAGCGCCTCGATCTGCAGGAAGACCAAACGGCGATGTCGCAGTCGCGCATGCGCGCCTCCCGCGCGTCTGCCCCCGAGTTGCCCCGCAGCACCGTCATCCGCGCCCAAGGGCGCGAGCGACGAAGAACGACACGACCGCACCCAGCAGGAGGGCGATCGCGGTGACGGAGAGCGCGCGCATGTCACGCACCCCGTCC
>RFSW01000095.1 GCA_009923755.1 Betaproteobacteria bacterium
AGCCCCCGCCCAGCCCACGCGCGTTGCCGAGCGCTCGCTGGCCCCGGTGGTGCCGATGCGCAAGCACTCCGGGGCCGGCACGCGGATGGTGGTGGCCATCGGCGCCTCCACCGGCGGCACCCAGGCGCTGGAGTTTGTGCTGCGCGAGTTGCCCATCACCGTGCCCGGTATCGTCGTCGTGCAGCACATGCCCGAGCACTTCACCGCCGCTTTCGCCAAGCGCCTCGACCGCATCTGCGAGATCGAAGTGCTGGAGGCCGTCTCCGGCATGGACGTGGTCAGCGGGCGCGCCATCATTGCCCAGGGCGGCAGGCAGCTGGCCGTGCGCAAGGAGGGCTCACGCTATTTTGTCGAGGTGCTGGACGGGCCTTACGTCAACCGCCACCGGCCCTCGGTCGACTTCATGTTCCGCTCGGTAGCCAACGCCGCCGGTGCCGCCGCATTCGGCGTGATCATGACCGGCATGGGCAACGATGGCGCCGCTGGCATGCTGCGCATGCGCCAGGCGGGCGCGCACACCATCGGCCAGAACGAAGACACCTGCGTGGTCTACGGTATGCCGAAAGAGGCCATGAAGCTGGGCTCGGTCGAGAGGGAGGTCTCTCTGGACGACATTCCGCGAGAAATTTCCTCTCTTTAACTTGGATTCAGGCTTTTTGGGTTAGATTCATACTTGTGCACTAAAACACGCTCAGATTCGCCCGGAGACGCAGTTGACCATTGGCCTGTCCCTCAAAAAGACTTCCAGCGCGAGCGTCGAGGCCGAGATCGCGTCCGCCAATGCTGCCAATAAGGTCTTGCAGTACCTCACCTTCACGCTGGGCTTCGAGCGGTTCGGTGTGCCCATCCTCTCCATCGTCGAGATCATCGAGTATGAGTCGCCGGTGCCTGTCCCCGGCTTGCCGAACCTCTTCGTCGGGGTGATCAATCTGCGTGATGCCGCGGTCCCGGTCATCGAACTCGCCGCCTGCCTCAACCGCGCCAGCGAGAGCATCAGCAAGCGCACCTGCATCCTCATCGTCGAGACCAGCAGCCGCGCCAAACATCGCCGCGTCGGGTTCATCGTCGATTCGGTCAGCGAGGTGGTGGACATCCCCAACAACCTCATCGAGCCACCGCCCGTGTTTGGTGCGATGTCGGCCGAGAGCTATCTTATTGGCACCGGCCGTGTCGACAGCGGCTTCGTGGTTCTGCTCGATTTCGACCCTCTTATCTCGGTGTATGCCGGCGAGCTGGGCGACGAGGTGCATGCCAATTGAACCTGCTGCAAGGTCTTACCCGCAACCCGCTGGGCCCTTGCTGGCCGGCAGCCCAACGTGACTACCCTGGAGTCCTGCAATGAGCGTCGCAAAACGGATGTATCTCCTCCTCGTCGTGGCGGCCGCGGCGATCATCGTCACCGGTTTCATTGGGGTCGCGCAGATGAAGGAGGTCTACACCTCCGCGAACTACGTGGCTGTGAACACCCAGCCGAGCATCATCATCCTCAACCGGGTGATGACCGGTTACGGTGACCTGCGCGCAGAACTCAATCGCCACGTGCTCAGCACCGACGTGGCCGAGATGGCGGAAGTCGACAAGCTCATCGACGCCGCGATGAAAAAAATGGCCCAGGGCTTGAAGGACTACGAGAGCGTGATCTCGGACGACAAGGACAAGGCCTTGCTTCTGAAGGATGATGCGCTCATAAGCGAGTATCAGAAGGACATCCAGTCGGCTCTGGCCCATTCTCGGGCCAATGAGACCGAGGCAGCCTTCGCGGCCCTCAATTCGACGCTCGCCAAGTCGGAGGCGATCAACAAGCAGCTCGATGAGCACATGAACTACAACGTCATGCTCGCGGAGAAGGCGACCAAAGACGCTGAAGAGACCCAGTCCAACGCTTTTGTGCAACTGCTTGCGGTCGGCGCGATCATGTTCGCCATCACCGTCTTGCTCGGGCTCTTCATTCTCAAGCGCCTCCTCGCCACCCTGGGGGGTGAGCCCGACTACGCGGCCCATGTGGCCAAGCAGATCGCCGAGGGCAATCTGGCCCTCGACGTCAAGACCACCGCCGGCGACACCACCAGCCTGATGGCCATCCTCAAGGCGATGGCGAGCAAGCTACAGGACGTCATCTCCGAGGTTCGTGCTTCGGCGGACTCGGTGGCGTCTGCTGCCGAAGAGCTCTCGGCGTCCGCGCAGTCGCTCAATGACAACGCCAACGAGCAGACCATTTCTGTGGAGAAGACCAGCTCTGCGGTCGAGGAGATCACCGCCACGGTGACTCAGAACGCCGAGAACGCCCGCGTCACCGACGAAATCGCCTCGCGCTCCTCGAAGGATGCTGAGGACGGTGGCGAAGCAGTCAAAGAGACCGTGGTCGCCATGCGCAAGATCGCCGAGAAGATCGGCATCATCGACGACATCGCCTACCAGACCAATCTGCTCGCGCTCAACGCCGCTATCGAAGCGGCCCGTGCCGGCGACCATGGCAAGGGCTTTGCGGTGGTGGCTGCCGAAGTCCGCAAGCTAGCCGAACGCTCCCGCGTGGCCGCACAGGAGATTGGCGAGGTCGCTGACACCAGCGTAGAGATGGCCGAACGTGCAGGGCGCCTGCTCGACGAGATGGTGCCGGCGAGCCGCAAGACCGCCGACCTGGTGCAGGAGATCTCGGCGGCGTCCCGCGAACAGTCGCTGGGTCTCGGCCAGATCGGCGAGGCAGTGGGCGATGTGGCCCGTTCGACCCAATCGTCCGCGGCAGCCTCCGAGGAGCTCACCAAGACCTCCGAAGAGCTCAGCGCGCAGGCCACCCAGCTGCAGGGCCTGGTGGGCTTCTTCAACATCGGCAAGTCGATGCGTGGCGGACGCGATCGGTCGGCCAAGCGTGGTGATGGAGCCGGTGCTTCGTCACGCCCGGCCGCTCAGCGGTCGGGCGCTGACGCGTCGGAGATCGACGAGTCGAGCTTTACCCGCTTCAATTGATCCGACGTCCCAGATCTGTTTAGAAGGATCGCTTGGCCATGAGTTTGGCACCGCCGCCGACCGCGCGTTTTTTGATCATCGACGATGTCGCCTCGATGCGTATCCTGATCAAGGGGCTGTTGGGCAAGCTCGGGTACAAGAACGTCTACGACAACGCGACGGTACCCGAGGCGATTGCCACCCTTGAGCGGATGCACATGAGCGGCACGCCGGTGGATATCGTCCTCTCCGATTGGGAGATGCCGCAGTACACCGGCCTCGAGATGCTCAAGGAAGTCCGCTCTAACGAAAAGTTCGCCAACTTGCCATTCATCATGGTTACGGCAGTGCGATCGACCGACAACGTCATGGCGGCTCTGCAGGCTGGCGTGTCGGGCTATCTGGTCAAGCCCTTCAGTGAGGCACAACTGCTCGCTCAGCTGGGCCTGGCTTGGAAGAAGCTCAAAGCCTAAGCCGCGCCAGCGGCAAGGCTACCCGCTAGGGATGCGCTTCGGGTTGGGCTTCCCGTCTCGCGATCGCGTGAGATCGAGGCAGGTGTGGAGCCGATCGGTGGCGATCGACAGCACCGCCTTGATCGCGCCGGCCGGCCAGCGCCGATAGAATCGCGTCACCATGTCGCGCATTCTTTTTGTTCACCAGAACTTTCCCGGCCAGTTCAAGCACCTCGCGCCGGCACTCGTGCGACAGGGGCATGAGGTGTTGGCCACCACCTTACAGAAGTCGCCGCCCAGCGAATGGAATGGGGTGCGGCTGTTGCCGTACCCGATCAGCCGTGGCAGTACGCAAGGCGTCCATCCGTGGGTGTCGGATTTCGAGACCAAGGTCATCCGGGGTGAGGCTTTCTTTCGCAAGGCGCTGGAGCTGCGCGAGCAGGGTTATGTGCCCGATGCGGTGATCGCACACCACGGCTGGGGCGAGACGCTGTTCCTCAAGGATGTGTGGCCGGATGCGCGGCTGGGCATCTATTGCGAGTTCTACTACCGGCCCGACGGTGCGGATACCGGCTTTGACCCTGAATTCCCCAGCCGCGATGCCGGGGATGTATGCCGGCTGCGGCTCAAGAACCTCAACAATCTGTTGCACTTCGGCGAGGCCGACGCGGGTCTCGCACCCACAGAGTGGCAGGCCAGTACCTTCCCCGAGCCGTTCCGCTCGGCGATCCGCGTGATCCACGATGGCATCGATACGGTGGCGTTGTCGCCGCATGCCGCGGCGACGCTCAATTTGCCGGCGCGCGGCATGGTGGCGGGTGGGGTGGAGGTGCCGCCGCATGAGCTGGCGCTGAGTCGGCAGGATGAGGTGATCACCTTCGTCAACCGCAATCTCGAGCCTTACCGCGGCTATCACACCTTTATGCGTGCCTTGCCGCGCCTGCTCAAGGCGCGACCACGCGCGCAGGTGGTGATCGTGGGCGGCAACGATGTCAGCTATGGCGCGCGGCCACCTTCCGGCACTTGGAAGGACATCTTCATCGACGAGGTGCGCGAGCAGATGTCATCGGCCGAGCGGACCCGGGTGCACTTTGTCGGGCAGCTGCCCTATCCGGGCTTTATCCGTTTGCTCCAGGTCAGCAGCGTCCACGTGTATCTCACCTACCCGTTTGTGCTGAGCTGGTCCCTGCTTGAGGCGATGAGCGTCGGCTGCGCCATCGTGGCAAGCGACACCGCACCCCTGCGCGAGGCGATCAGCGAGGGCAGCACCGGTCGTCTGGTCGATTTCTTTGACCCCGCGGCGTTGGCCGACACCGTGGCGGCGCTGTGTGCAGACGCACCCCAGCGGCAGCGTTTGGGCGCTGCGGCGCGCGAATTCGCGGTGTCCCGCTACGACCTGCACACGGTGTGCTTGCCGCAGCAGGTCGAGTGGGTGAACGCCTTGCTCGCAGCAGAGCGCTAGTCTGCGCTCTGCCGTCTGGCTAGCTTGCCTTGCGCTGCCGCTCGGCGGCGGCCACCGCTTCGCCCAACAGCTTGGCGCGATTCTCCAGCACCTGCATGCCGCCGGGGCCCACCTGGACCAGACGCGTGCGGCGATCGGTGCCGGTCATCACGGTGATCAGGTCGCGTCTTTCCATGTCCTGCAGGCGCTTGCTGAGCGTGGGGAGGGTGCCGAAACGCTCGGCGCGCACCAGGTCGGTGATGCAGACCGGCACTTGCGCTTCGTTCTGCGTGTAGATGTGCGCCAGCAATGCATCGACTTCGGCGCAATCTGCCGACTGCTCTGCGTAAAGCTTTTGCACAAGGTTCGTGAAGCGGACAAATGTATTTTTCATCGGGAGTCCCCTGATATGTAACGACGGTGATATGTCATTGATTTGCGTGTGCGACCGAATCGTACGCAAATAATTTTTTAGCAACTAAATTTGCAAAGTAATTGACGATCCTAGCATGAATGCATGCGCGTAATATGGGTTATTTAGCGTAAATCGCTGAAATCAAGAATTGATACAAATCAATTTCCCTCGAAAAAAACCTTCGCTACCCAGATCGGTCGGTGGGTGGCGTCGGGCAATTCGGGCAACGCCCGTTCTGCTGCTGTTGCTGGTTGCGGCGTGGTGGCTCGATGCTGCCGGCGTAAGTCCAGCGCCAGGGCAGGTCGAGCGGGTGATCGACGGCGATACCCTGCAGGTGGTCGAGGCGGGCGGCGAGCGCGTCACGCTGCGGCTACTCGCCATTGATACGCCGGAGTCGGGGCAGGAGGGCGGTGACCAGGCGCGTGACTTCGTGGTCGAGCGGGTGTGTGGCAGTGCCGTGAGTTGGCGCTCCCATGGGCCGGACCGTTACGGGCGCACGGTCGGCAGTGTCGAGGTCGGTGGCGAAGACCTGGCAGTGCTGTTGCTACGTGAGGGTCTGGCGTGGCGACTGCGCCGCTATCTGGAGGGTCAGCCCGACGCCGTTCGCGAGGCCTATGAGGCCGCCTGGTCGGAGGCGCGCGCGGCGCGACGCGGACTCTGGGCCGGCGATCCGCAGCCGCCGTGGGAGTGGCGCAAGCTCAATCGACCCGCGCCGGGGCACGCCGTGCGCTGTGCTGACCGTCGTTGAGGGCGTTGCCCGTTGCGGGCATCGTCGCAGCTGACTACATTGGCGACTCCGGTGGCAGAGCCTCGTCGAGGCCCACGCAGCATCCACCCACGGCGCTGGACATCCCCGGCACGCACAAGGAGCAGACATGAGCACCGCGCACGACCCCTCGACGCTGGAGCCGCTAAACCCCTCGACGCAGGAGAAGACCCTGCACATGACCATGCTTGCCACCCCCGACATGGCCAACTTCTCGGGGCGGGTGCACGGCGGGTCACTGCTCAAGTTGCTCGATCAGGTGGCTTATGCGTGTGCTGCACGCTATTGCAAGAGCTATTGCGTCACCGTGTCGCTCGACCACGTGTTCTTCAAGGAGCCGATCCACGTCGGCGAGCTGATGACGGTGCTGGCGCATGTCAACTATGTCGGCAGTTCCTCGCTGGAGATCGGCGTCAAGGTGGTGGCTGAGAATCTCAAGACGCAGGAAAAGCGGCACACCAACAGCTGTTACTTCACCATGGTCTGTATGGGCGAAGACGGCAAGCCCAGGGCGGCACCACCCCTGATCCTCGAGAACGAGGCCGAGCGACGGCTGTTCAAGGCGGCGGAGATGCGCCGCGAACTGCGCAAGGAAGTGATCGCGCGCAATCGCGCCCTGCATGAAGCCTCTGGCGAGGCGCTGCCGGATTCGCACGTCGAGGGCCCGGCGCACTGACCGTGCCGGCCGGTGGGCGTCGGCCTGCCGGCATATAATCCGCGCGCCATGCGCGACCTTCCCATTCCTCAGGCCAGCCGCAGCGCCACCTGGCCGGCGCTGCCGGGCTCGTCCGACGCCCTGGCGATCGCCAACGCGGCGGTGCGCG
>RFSW01000096.1 GCA_009923755.1 Betaproteobacteria bacterium
GCGCATCCGGTCTTCACACGATGCGGTAGACCCGCCGTGGGGCGGGATCGGTGGTCGGCAGCCCGCACGCGGGAATCTCGTCCCGGGGCTTGAGTCTGAGCTTGGCCCGACACCCTGCTAGAGTGGTCGCCATGAGACTGGAACCCGTGCTTGCGCCTGCTGAAGTCCCCGCCGTGGACCTCGCCCCTTTCGATGCGGCCCCCTACGCCGCACGCCGCGCCGCCTTGCTGGCGCAGATGTCGGCGAGCGGTCGTGGTGTCGCGGTGATCCCGTCCGGTGGCGAGGTGGTGCGTAACCGCGACGCACACTTCCCGTTCCGCTTCGACAGCTACTTCTACTATCTCACCGGCTTCACCGAGCCCGATGCGGTGCTGGTGCTGGTCGCCGGGCCTCAGCCGCGCAGCGTGCTGTTCTGCCTGCCCAAGGACGAGACGCGCGAGATCTGGGACGGCTATCGCTACGGCCCCGAGGTCGCTCGCCAGACATTTGCCATGGACGAGGCTCACGACCTTGCCGCGCTCGATGAATTGCTGCCCAAGCTGATGGCCGATCGCGATGCTGTGTGGTTCTCGCTCGGCCACGACGCAGCCTGGGACGCGCGCCTCATCGGCTGGCTCAACGCCGTACGCGGTCTGGTGCGCACCGGCATCACGGCCCCGGGGGCGGTGCGCGACGTCCGGGTGCCGCTCGACGAGATGCGACTCATCAAGGACGCGAGCGAGCTGGCAACCATGCGCCGTGCCGCGGCCATCTCTTGCCGCGCTCATGCCCGCGCTATGCGCTTTACCCGCCCCGGTGTGCGCGAGTTCCAGGTCGAGGCCGAGTTGCTGCATGAGTTCCGCATGGGCGGGGCGCAGAGCCCGGCCTATGGCAGCATCGTCGCCACCGGCGCCAATGCCTGTGTTCTCCATTACCGTGCCGACAGCGCGGTGTGCCAGGACGGGCATCTGCTGCTCATTGACGCCGGCTGCGAGGTCGATGGCTATGCCAGCGACATCACCCGAACCTTCCCGGTCAGCGGGCGCTTCTCCGGGCCGCAGCGCGATTGCTACGAGCTGGTGCTGGCGGCGCAGGCAGCCGCGTTTGCCGCCACCGCTCCGGCACGTCACTGGAACGAGCCGCACGACGCCGCGGTGAAGGTGCTGGCGCAGGGCTTCATCGACCTCGGGCTCTTGCAAGGCTCGCTGGATGGCGTGCTGGAGAGCAAAGCCTACAGCCGTTTCTACATGCACCGCACTGGCCACTGGCTGGGCCTCGACGTGCACGATGCCGGCGACTACAAGGTGGATGGCGAATGGCGGCCCCTGGTACCGGGTATGGTGCTGACCATCGAGCCGGGTTGTTACATCCGGCCGGCCGATGACATCGACGCGCGCTTCCATAACATCGGTATCCGCATCGAGGACGACGCGCTGGTGACTGCCGATGGCCACGAGAACCTCACCCTCGCTGCGCCCAAGGCGGTGGCCGACATCGAGGCGTTGATGCGGCGCTGAGCCGCGTAGGGACGATATGAGCGGCCGTCAGCACAACCCGCCTCCGCCTTTCGACCTGCCCGCGGTCGCCAGCGTGGTCATCGTCGGAGGCGGGCCGGTGGGTTGCGCCTGCGCCGCCTTGCTGGCGGATGCTGGCGTCGATGCGGTGGTGCTGGAGGCTTCGACCACTCTGGTGCCGGATCCGCGCGCGCTGGCGGTGGCGTGGTCGAGTCGGCAGACGCTGGCCGACCTCGGCGCCTGGCAGGCGCTGTCGGCCACACCGATGCACCGTGTTCATGTGTCCGAGGCCGGGCGGCCCGGTAGCACCACGCTAGACGCGACCACTGCAGGCTTGCCGGCGCTGGGCTACACGGTACGCTACGGCGATCTTGCCAACGCCTTGCGCGAGGCTGCTGGCGCCACCTTGCACACCGGGGTACGGGTCACCCATGTCGAGCCACCCACCGCGGCGGAGTCGCCGGCCGTGGTCTGCGTCGAGACGGCAGACGGGCCGCGACGCATCGAGGCACAGCTGGTGGTGGTCGCCGATGGCCAGGGTGACTGGCCGGGTATCCGCCGCTTGGCGCGCGAGTATCCGCACGAAGCGCTGCTGGTCGACTTGCACTTCGAGCACGCGCCCGAAGGGTGGGCTTGGGAGCGTTTCACCGCTGAAGGGCCGCTGGCGATCCTGCCGCGCGTCACCGCGGAAGGCGTCCGCCACACGCTGGTCTGGAGTCTTCCTCCGTTGCGCGCGCAGGCCCTGGCGGCGCTCGATGACGCTGGACTGGCGCGCGCCATCGAGGCGGGCGTGGGGCCGCGACTCGGCCGCGTGCTGCAGATCGATGCACGCGCTACCCGCCGGACCCGTCTTGCGATCGCGAGGCCGCGGATCGGCCCCCGCTTGGCGGTGATCGGCAACGCCGCGCAGACCCTGCATCCGATCGCCGGCCAGGGCTTCAACCTCGGCCTGCGCGACGCCGTGGTGCTGGCCGCGCAACTTGCCGATACGCCGGTCGCTGACATCGGCACCCCGGCTATGCTCTCCGCTTATGAGCGTCGTCGCCTCAGCGACCAGTTGGGCGGCATCGCCTATACCGACGGCCTGTTGCGCATCGCCAGCCTCGGCGGCGGCCCGGTTCGCCTGCTGCGGGGTCTCGGTCTCGCTGCGCTGGATCTTCTGCCGGGCGCGCGGCGCGCGCTGCTGGCGCGTAGCGTGTTCGGTCTGCATCTGTAGGCTCGCTCTGCGCCCCCTTCCGCGGGGAGCGCCGCCGGCAGTAGAATCGCGCCCTCGCACCGCGCCCGTGACGCCAGGCGCGCTCATCCCTGCAGTTCGTACGGTCACCTTCGCCATGCAGATCGGCAAGCACGTCCTCCGCAATAACCTGTTCGTCGCACCCATGGCGGGTGTGACCGACCGGCCGTTCCGGCAGCTGTGCAAGACCCTCGGCGCCGGGGTGGCAGTGAGCGAGATGGTCACCTCCAACTCGCTGCTTTACGGCTCCGAGAAGACCCGCCGCCGCGCTGACCACACCGGCGAGGTCGACCCGATCTCGGTGCAGATCGCCGGTGCCGATCCGGCCATGCTGGCCGAGGCCGCGCGCTACAACGTCGACGAGGGCGCGCAGATCATCGACATCAACATGGGTTGCCCGGCCAAGAAGGTTTGCAACGTGATGGCCGGCAGTGCGCTGATGCAGGATGAAGCGCTGGTCGGCCGTATCCTGGCGGCGGTGGTCAACGCCGTGCCCGAAGTGCCGGTCACCCTCAAGTTCAGAACCGGCTGGAACCGCGAGAACAAGAACGCCCCGACCGTCGCCCGCATCGCCGAGGAATCAGGCATCCAGCTTGTCGCCATCCATGGCCGTACCCGCGCCGATCAGTACATGGGCGATGCCGAGTACGACACCATCAAGCTGGTGAAGAGCCAGCGCAACATCCCGGTGATCGCCAATGGCGACATCACCAGCCCGCAGAAGGCCAAGTTCGTGCTCGACCACACCGGCGCCGATGGCGTGATGATCGGCCGTGCTGCGCAAGGCCGGCCGTGGATCTTCCGTGAGATCGAGCATTTCCTGAAGACCGGCGAGGTGCTGCCGCCACCCCGCGTCGACGAGATTCACCGCGTCATGCTCGCCCACATCGAAGACCTCTATGGCTTCTATGGCATCGAGCGCGGCTTGCGCGTCGCGCGCAAGCACATCAGCTGGTACACGAAAGGGCTGGTTGGGTCGGCGAGTTTCCGCCACGCCATGAATCAGCTCGAGACGGTGGCCGAGCAACGCGCTGCCATCGACCAGTTCTTTGCCAGCCTTGGCCACACCGGCGAGCGGCTGGTGTACGACGCAGACGAGGCCGGCGACGAACTGGCAGCGGAGTTGGCGGCATGAGCGGCGTGGGCGGCAACGAGTCGAGCCTGAGTCGCTGCGTGCGGCAAGCGCTCGAGGAGTACTTTCATCATCTCGATGGAGAGGCGGCCCACGAGGTGCACCGTATGGTGCTGGACGCGGTGGAGAAGCCCATGCTCGAGGTGGTGATGCGGCATGCCCGCGGCAATCAGACCGTCGCCGCGCAGGTGCTCGGCATCAGCCGCAACACCCTGCACAAGAAACTGGTGCAGTTTGGTCTCGATGGCTGAACGGTGACGACTGCGGCTGCCGGGCGTTGCGCCCTGCTGAGTGTCTCCGACAAGCGTGGTGTGGTCGATTTTGGTCGCGCGTTGACCGCTCTCGGGTTCCGCCTGCTCTCCACCGGTGGCACCGCCGCCGCGTTGCGTGACGCCGGCCTGGCGGTGACCGATGTTGCCGAGCACACCGGCTCGCCGGAGATGCTCGATGGCCGGGTCAAGACGCTGCATCCGCGGGTGCATGCCGGCATCCTCGCGCGCCGCGACCTCGCAGAGCACATGGCGACATTGGCGCAGCACGGCATCCCGCCGATCGACATCGTCGCGGTCAACCTTTATCCCTTCGCGCAGACGGTGGCCAAACCCGGTTGCAGCATGGAGGACGCCATCGAGAACATCGACATCGGCGGTCCGGCCATGGTCCGCGCGGCGGCCAAGAATCACGGCGGCGCGGCCGGTGGCGTCGGCATCGTCACCGACCCGGATGACTATGCCGAGGTGCTAGAAGAGCTCCGCGGCGGTGCGCTGTCTGCCGCAACGCGCTATCGGCTGGCAGTCAAGGCTTTCACCCACACCGCGCGCTACGACGGCATGGTCGCCAATTGGCTGTCGGCGCGCAGCCCGGTCGGCGAGACGGCCAGCTTGGCGGACGCGTTCCCCGAGCGGCTGCAATTGGGCTTTGACCGCCTGCAGACGCTGCGCTACGGCGAGAACCCGCATCAGGCGGCGGCTTTCTACCGCGATCCGCTCTCAGCAGCTGGTGGCATTGCTGGCGCCACCCAGCTGCAGGGTAAGGAACTCAGTTACAACAACATCGCCGATGCCGATGCGGCCTGGGAATGTGTCAAGGCCTTCGCCGGCGGCGCCTGCGTCATCGTCAAGCACGCCAACCCCTGTGGCGTGGCCTTGGGCGACGTGCCGGGCGAGGCTTATGCGCGCGCCTTCGCCACCGATCCGGACTCGGCTTTTGGCGGCATCATTGCCTTCAACCGCGAGGTCGATGCAGCCACCGCCGACCGTGTGAGCAAGCAGTTCATGGAGGTTCTGATCGCGCCGTCTTACACCCCCGAGGCCCTGCAGGTGCTCGCCGCCAAAGCCAATGTGCGCGTGCTGCGGTGTGCGATGGGCGGCGAAGCCGGGACCGATGCCGACAGCGTCTGGGACCTCAAGCGTGTCGGTGGCGGGCTGCTGGTGCAGACCCGCGACGTGCGCACTGTGGCGGATGACGCCCTGCGCGTGGTCACCGAGCGGCAGCCGACGGCCGGCGAGATGGCCGATCTGCGCTTTGCCTGGACGGTGGCGCGGTTTGTGAAGAGCAATGCGATCGTTTATTGCAAGGATGGCCAGACGGTGGGCGTCGGCGCCGGCCAGATGAGCCGTGTCGACTCGACGCGCATCGCCCGCATCAAGGCGGAGCACGCCGGGCTGCAGATCGCTGGCACGGTGGTGGCTTCGGATGCGTTCTTTCCCTTCCGCGACGGACTCGATGTGCTGGCCGAAGCAGGCGCCACGGCGGTGATTCAGCCGGGCGGTTCGCAGCGCGACGCCGAAGTCATTGCCGCCGCCGACGAGCATGGCATTGCCATGGTCTTTACCGGCTTCCGGCATTTCAGGCACTGAGCGCACGGCCCATGAAAGTCCTCGTCATCGGAAGCGGCGCGCGCGAGCACGCGCTGGCCTGGAAGCTGGCCCAGTCGGAGCAGGTCGATGAGGTGGTGGTGAGCCCGGGCAATGGTGGCACCGCGCACGAGCCGGGCTGCCGCAACGCACCGGGCGGCAGCGTGCCCGAATGGCTGGCCTTGGCGCAGCGTGAGGATGTCGATCTCACCGTGGTGGGTCCCGAGAATCCGCTCGCCGACGGCTTGGTGGACAGCTTCCGCGCGGCGGGCTTCCCGGTGGTGGGGCCGACCCGGGCCGCTGCGCAACTGGAGAGCTCGAAAGACTTCGCCAAGGCCTTCATGACGCGCCATGGCATCCCCACGGCGCCTTACGCCACCTTCACCGATGCCGCTACCGCGCACGCTTACGTCGACGCGCAGGGTGCGCCGATCGTGGTCAAGGCCGATGGCCTGGCCGCCGGCAAGGGCGTGGTGGTGGCGCAGACCGTGGACGAGGCCCACGCCGCCATCGACGCCATGCTCGAGGGCAACAGCATGGGCAGCGCCGGCGCGCGGGTGGTCATTGAAGGTTTTTTGAGCGGCGAAGAGGCCAGCTTCATCGTGGTGGCGCACAGCGAGCAGGTGGTCGCGTTCGCCTCGAGCCAGGACCATAAGCGGCTGCTGGATGGCGATGAGGGCCCCAACACCGGCGGCATGGGCGCTTATTCGCCCGCTCCGGTGGTCACTCCGGCCATGCACCAGCGCGTGATGGACGAGGTGATCCGCCCGGCGCTGCGCGGCATGGCGGCCGAGGGTACGCCCTTCAGCGGTTTTCTTTACGCCGGCCTCATGATCGGCGATGACGGCCGCATCGGCGTGCTGGAATTCAACTGCCGCATGGGTGACCCGGAGACGCAACCGATCCTGATGCGCTACGCCGGCGACTTCGCCATGCTGATGCGGCATGCCGCGCACGGCTCGCTCGACCTCGCCGACCCCGACTGGGATCCGCGTCCAGCGCTTGGTGTGGTGCTGGCCGCCGCTGGTTACCCGGAGGCGCCGCGCAAGGGCGACACCATCGACGGCTTGCCCGACGACAACGATAACTTGCACATCTTTCA
>RFSW01000097.1 GCA_009923755.1 Betaproteobacteria bacterium
ATCCTTCTCAACCAGAAAAAAAAGTGATGGGAATTCAACAGGTAGATACCCTCGCTATTAATGTGCTCTTGCCCATCATGTATGCATATGCCTGCAAGCGCGGAGAAGAATGGCTCATCAAAAAAGTACTGTCATTCTATGAAGAACTGCCGGCTGAAAAGAATCGAATAACATCTCTTTGGGCTAAAACCGATGTTAAAAATATCAGCGCAGCTGATTCACAGGCATTGATGGAACTGACCCATCATTTTTGCCAAACCAAGAATTGTTTGCAATGTACTGTCGGAAAAAAGATTTTTGAATCGGATGCTGCTATTCCCAGTTGAATTGCAGATCGAGCTCTCCAGCCGCGCATTTGCCGGGCTCAAGCAGCAGCGCCGGCAACTGGCTGGCCGCACCGGTTGCGGCATCTGCGGCGCCGAGAGCATCAGCCAGGCCATCCGGCCTGCCAGCACGGTCGATACCCGGCCAAGCGTGTCGCTGGAACGCGTCAATGCCGCGCTGCAGGCGCTCGACGATGCCCAACAGATCCGCAACGACACCGGCGCCACGCATGCCGCGGGCTGGGTCGACGCTGAAGGCCAGCTGCGCTTGTGCCGTGAGGATGTCGGCCGACACAACGCACTCGACAAGTTGATAGGTGCCATGCGCCGCCAGAGCCTCGCCGCCGCGGGCGGGTTCGCCCTCATCTCCAGCCGCGCCAGTTACGAGATGGTGCACAAGGCGGCACGCGCCGGCATCGGTGCGCTGGTCGCCGTCTCGGCGCCGACCGCGCTGGCTGTGCGCGTTGCCGACGAGGCCGGCGTGGCGCTGGCCTGCTGGGCGCGCGGCGACCGGCTCACCGCATACACCCACCCGGAGGTGTTCGCCGGGTGATACCAGCCGCCTGCTGCAGGCTGCCGTCCACCCGCGCCCACACCCCCGCCCACCCGGAATCTTCGGCCCACGCACGCCGAGCTCACCCAAGACAGACAGGAGACGCAGAGATGGACATCCACCACCTGAGCAAGATGGCCAACCAGATCGGCAGTTTCTTCGAGGCCTACCCCGATCGCGAATTCGCGGTGAAGGAAATCGCCGGCCACCTTCGTAAGTTCTGGGAGCCGAGTATGCGCGAGACCATGCTGCGCCACCTCGACGAAGCCAAAGCCGACTTGCATCCGACCGTGTACGAGGCGTTCTTGCGCTTGCAGACCGCCGACGCTGCGCACTGAGCCGGCGCGCGCCGCGACTGACACTGCGCTCAGTCGCGACGCTCAAGCGTGGCGCAGGCGCACCAAGCGGTCTGCCAGAGCCGCCAGCCCCGCCGCGCGCAACGCGGCCTCGGGCGCCCCCGTTGCGGTGACTCGGCCTGCCTGCATGACCACAGCGAGGTCGGCCAGCCGTGCAAGCTCCTCCAGCGAGTGCGTGACATAGAGCATCGGCGTGCCGGTGTGGTCACGCAGTGCCTCCAGCCAACCCATGATCTCATCGCGGCGTGCGAAGTCGAGCGCCGCGAGCGGCTCGTCGAGCAGCAACAGAGCCGGCCTCGCCGCCAGTGCGCGGGCGATGGCCACCCGCTGGCGCTCGCCGCCGGAGAGCGTGTCCACCCTGCGGCCCATCAGGCCGCCGATGCCGAGGATCTCGACCAGAGCCTCAAAGCCGCGACGGCCGGCCTCCGCCCCGGCGTCGGCCACGCCGCCTTTCCGCCAGCGCCAGCCGTACTCGATGTTGCCGCGCACATCGAGATGCTCGAACAGGCTGGCCTCTTGGAACACATAACCGACGCCACGCTGCCAAACCGGCCGTCGCACGCCGGCTGGATCGTCCTGCCACACCACACCAGCCACCACCACGCGGCCGCGAGCTTCCGGCTCCAGCCCGGCGATGGCTCGCAGCAGAGTGGTCTTGCCCGATCCCGAGGTGCCGAACAGCACCGAGATGCCCGCCGCCGGCAATCGCAGCTCGACATCCAAGCAGAAGTCGGGGCGCGCCATAGAGAGCGCCACCTCAAGGTCGGCCGGAGGCTCAGCCCGCAACACAGGCAGCGCAAGGGCATGTGCTGCGGCCAGGCGCGAATCGCCCTTGATGGTCATGCCATTCATGGCAGAACCCGGAACCGGCGCCGACCGAGCAGCGAGAGGCCGAACAACACCACAAACGAGAACAGCAGAAGCAGCGCCGCCAACAGATGCGCGTTGCCGTAATCCATCGCCTCGACATGGCCATAGATCTGCGTCGACACCACCTGGGTGCGCCCTGGGATGTTGCCACCGATCATGAGCACCACGCCGAACTCACCGATGGTGTGGGCAAAGCTCAGCACCGCGGCGGTGAGCAGACCCGGCCGGGCCAGCGGCAGGGCCACCGTGATAAAGGCTTGCAGCGGCGTGGCGCCCAGCGTCTGCGCCACCTCCAGCGGCCGCCTGCCGCTGGCCTCGAAAGCATCGCGCAGGGGCTGCACGGCGAAGGGTAGCGAATACACCACCGAGCCGATCAACAGCCCGGTAAAGGTGAACGACAGCAGCCCCCAACCCATCGACTGCGTGAACCGCCCGAGCGGGCCATCGGGCCCCATCAACACCAGCAGATAGAAGCCGAGGACCGTCGGCGGCAACACCAGCGGCAAAGTGACCAGCGCCAACACCGGCGCGCGCCACCTCGACTCACTGCTCGCCAGCCACCAGGCCAGCGGCAGGGCGACGCACAGCAGCACCAATGTGGTCGCTGCAGCCAACTGCAAGGTCAGCCGGATGGCGGCCAGGTCTTGCGGGTTCAGCAGCACATCGCTCACGGCGGCAGGTCGTAGCCACCGCCACGGATCACAGCACGCGCCGTCTCGCTGCGCAGAAACTGCAAGAGCGCCGCTGCTGCGGGCTTGTCGCGGCCGTGGCTCAGCAACACCGCCTGCTGCACGATAGGCTCGTGCAAGCGATCGGGCACCACCCACGCCGAACCTTCGGCGATGCGCGCATCCACCTGCACCTGCGACAGCGCGACGAAACCCAGCTGCGCATTGCCGGTGGCGACGAACTGATGCGCCTGGGTGATGCTCTCGCCGGTGATCAGGCGCGCCTGCAGGCGCTCGTAAAGCCCCAGCGCGCGAAGGGTCTGCGCCGCCGCTGCGCCGTAGGGCGCGAGACGCGGGTCGGCGATGGCCAGCCGGTCAAAGGCATCGCCACGCAGCACCTCGCCCTTGCCATCGACCAGGCCCACCTGACGGCTCCACAGCACGAGCCGGCCGATGGCATAGGTGAAACGGCTGCCGCTCACTGCAGCGCCGTTGCGCTCGAGCTTGGCTGGCGTCTCGTCATCGGCCGCTAGAAACACCTCGAATGGCGCGCCGTTCTGCACCTGCGCCGCCAGTTTGCCGGTCGACCCGAACGACGCGACGACCTTGTGCCCGGTCTGCTGTTCGAACAGGGGCGCGAGCTTCTGCATGGGTGCGGTGAAGTTGGCGGCCACCGCCACCTGCACCTCCGCCGCGCGGGCCGGCGCGACGGCCAACACCCATGCCACAATCAGCGCATACACGAGACGGATCGTCACGGTCACCTCGCTATTACTTGAATGAATAGCGAATGGTAGGAGCGATCCGGCATGTGAGCAACCCATGACCTTCCCGGACCCGCCCCCCAGCAGCCCTCCGCTGCGCCTCGAAGCTGCGCTGGGCCAAGCCTCGGCCGACCGGCGCATCGACATCCTGCGGCGCATCGGTAGCGGCAGTTCGATCTCGGAAGCCGCGCGTGGCGCCGGCGTGAGCTACAAAGCAGCCTGGCAGGCGCTGGAGACGCTGGGCAACCTCGCTGGACAGCCGGTGGTCGACAAGGTGGTGGGCGGCGCGGGTGGTGGCGGGGCGCACTTGACGGCCGCCGGCCGGCAACTGCTGGCCCTTGCCGAGCGCCTGGAGTCTGCGCGCCGTGCGGTCTTGGCCGGCGACGATGTGCCGGGTGGCCTGAGTTTGCGCACCAGCATGCGCAACCTGCTGCGCTGCACGGTGGCCGACATCCAGCCCCCGCTTGAGCATGCCGGCAGTGCATCGGCCCACGTGCGACTGCGGACCGCTGGCGGCGAGACGTTGTACGCCAGCATCACCCGCGAGAGTGTCGAGCTGCTCGGCCTGCAGCCAGGCACGCCCGTGCTGGCCCTGTTCAAGGCGACTGCCGTCCGCATCGAGACGACGCCCGACGCCGCTGCTGCCGCCACGCCCGCGTCCGCACCCGCGCACCCGGTCCGCAATGAATCCGCGACCGCGCAAGGCGCTGCGGCTTTGAGCAACAGCCTGAGCGGCCGTGTGGCCGATGACACCACAACGCCGGGCGGCGAGCTCAGTCTGGTCCTGACCGGCGGAGAGCGCCTCACCGGATTTGCCCTGCCGGAACACCGGGTGTCGGCCGGGGTTGGTGCCTGCGCCCGCTTTGCCGCCTCTGCGGTTGTGATCGCACTGCCCTAGCGCCGCCCTCACACATTGTTCCGCTGGGCCGCCGCACTGCTGCGATTGGGTGTAATCTAGTCGAGCTACAAGTGTGCAAGCGGCGCGGCGGTCCTGGACAGTGTCCCGACTGCAGAGGGCAAAAGCCCCGTACAGATGCCGCACGGAGAAGAGCTGTTGCTGCCGGTCATCGCGGACATTCGTTCGGGCCCACAGGTTGGTGGCCCGGGCGCTGTTACTCGGAAAACCAGCCTGCAATGGAGGAATGCATGATTTACGCCCATCCCGGCGAAGCCGGCGCCAAGATCCAGTACAAGTCCAAGTACGACAATTTCATCGGTGGCAAGTGGGTCGCCCCGATCAAGGGCCAGTACTTTGACGTGGTCACGCCGATCAGCGGCAAGGTCTACACCCAAGTCGCCCGCTCCACCGCCGAAGACATCGACGCCGCGCTCGACGCTGCGCACGCCGCCGCCGACAAGTGGGGCCGTACTTCACCGACCGAGCGATCCAACATCCTGCTCAAGATCGCCGACCGCATCGAGGCCAACCTTGAGGCGCTCGCCTACGCCGAGACGGTGGACAACGGCAAGGCGATCCGCGAGACGCTGAACGCTGACATCCCGCTCTCGGTCGACCACTTCCGCTACTTCGCCGGCGCCCTGCGCGCCCAAGAAGGCTCGATCTCCGAGATCGACGAGACCACCGTCGCCTACCACTTCCACGAGCCGCTGGGCGTGATCGGTCAGATCATCCCGTGGAACTTCCCGATCCTGATGGCGGCGTGGAAGCTCGCCCCGGCGTTGGGTGCGGGCAACGTGGTGGTGCTCAAGCCGGCCGAGTCGACCCCGATCTCGCTGCTGATCCTGGTCGAACTGATAGCCGACCTGCTGCCACCGGGCGTGCTCAACATTGTCAACGGCTACGGCCGTGAGGCAGGCCACCCCCTCGCGACGAGCACCCGCATCAATAAGATCGCCTTTACCGGCTCCACCAGCACCGGCCGCCTGATCGGTCAGGCTGCCGCCAACAATCTGATCCCGGCCACGCTGGAACTCGGCGGCAAGTCGCCCAACATCTTCTTCCCCGATGTGGCAGACCATGACGACGGCTTCTTCGACAAGGCCATCGAGGGTCTGGTGCTATTCGCCTTCAACCAGGGCGAAGTCTGCACCTGCCCGTCGCGCGCGCTGATCCACGAATCCATCTACGACAAGTTCATGGACCGCTGCATCGCCCGCATCAAGGCGATCAAGCACGGTAACCCGCTCGACACCGACACCATGATGGGTGCCCAGGCGTCGATGGAGCAGGTCACCAAGATCGAGTCGTATCTCAAGCTGGGCAAGGAGGAAGGCGCCGAGTGCCTGACGGGCGGCAACCGCGCCCATCTGGCAGGCGATTTGGCCGGCGGCTTCTACATCGAGCCGACCGTGTTCAAGGGCCACAACAAGATGCGCATCTTCCAGGAAGAGATCTTCGGCCCGGTGCTGGCCGTGACCACTTTCAAGACCGAAGAAGAAGCTGTCGCCATCGGCAACGACACGCTGTACGGCCTCGGCGCCGGCGTCTGGAGCCGCAACGGCAACATCGCCTATCGCATGGGCCGCGCCCTCAAGGCCGGTCGCGTGTGGACCAACTGCTACCACGCCTACCCGGCACACGCGGCCTTCGGTGGCTACAAGCAGTCGGGTATCGGTCGCGAGACCCACAAGATGATGCTCGACCACTACCAGCAGACCAAGAACCTTCTGGTCAGCTACGCTGAGAGCAAGCTCGGTTTCTTCTAAGCCGCGGCGGTTGGTATCACAGCGGGATCTCGGGGACCGGCGACGGTCCCCGTTTTATTTGGCAAGGAGGAGACCTCATGGTCGACAAGGTTGTAGCCACGCCGGCGGCGCTGGCCTTCATCGAGATGCTCAAGGCCAAGTACGGCCCCAACATGATCTTCCACCAGTCGGGCGGCTGCTGCGACAACAGCGCAGCCAACCTCTACATGGAAGGCGAAGTGATGGTGTTCAACGACGTCAAGCTCGGCGAGCTGGGCGGCATCCCGTTCTACATCAGCGCATCACAGTACGAATACTGGAAGCGCACGCAGATCATCATCGACGTGGTCGAGGGCGGCCACGGCGGCACCTTCAGCATCGAGGCGTCGGAGGGTAAGGCTTTCATGGCCGACTCGCGCCTGTTCACCGACGAGGAGTGGGCGCAACTGGTGGCCGCAGAACCCGCGCTGGCCGACTGAGGCTGTCTGTCGCCTAGCGCACGCGGATGCGGATCTGCTTCGACGCCACCGGCGGGTCGTGCGGCACGTGGGTGTG
>RFSW01000098.1 GCA_009923755.1 Betaproteobacteria bacterium
GATCCGCCTCGACGAGATCGCGCTGGCTACGCTCGCCAGCGCCAGCCTGACGCCAGACAGCGTCCCGGCGCGCGGGCAACGGGTGGTCTTGCGCAACAACGCCAACCTCAGCACCGGTGGCACTGCCACCGATGTCACCGATCATGTCCACCCCAAGGTGGCGCAGCGTGCGGTGCAGGCGGCGCAGATGGTCGGGCTCGACATCTGCGGCGTAGACGTGGTCTGCGAGGGCGTGCATCGACCGCTTGAGGAGACCGGTGGCGGTGTGGTCGAGGTCAATGCGGCCCCCGGGCTGCGCATGCATCTCGCGCCCTCCTACGGCAAACCGCGCGCCGTCGGCGAGGCGATCATCGACTTGATGTTTCCGCGTGGCGAGAATGGCCGCATCCCGGTCGTCGCCGTCTCCGGGACCAACGGCAAGACCACCACCGTCAGGCTGATCGCCTCGATGCTGCAGCACGCCGGCCTGCGCACCGGCATGACCACCACCGACGGCGTCTATGTCGGCCACCAGCTCATCGACGACGGCGATTGCAGCGGCCCCAAGAGTGCGCGCAACGTACTGCTGCACCCCGACGTCGATGCCGCAGTGTTCGAGACTGCGCGCGGCGGCATCCTTCGCGAAGGGCTCGGCTTCGATCGCTGCGACGTCGCAGTGGTCACCAACATCGGCGTCGGCGATCACCTCGGGCTCAACTACATCAACACCGTCGAAGACCTGTCGGTGGTCAAGCGCGTCATCGTGCAGAACATCCAGCCGAGTGGAGTATCGGTCCTCAACGCCGCCGACCCCCTGGTGGCGCGCATGGCTGAAGCGAGCCCAGGGCGCGTCACGCTGTTCGGCCGCGACCCGCGCCTCGCCCTGCTGGCGGCGCATCGAGCCTGCGGCGAACGGGTCGTGACGCTCGCTGACGACACGGTGGTCTGCATCGAAGGCGACACTGTGGCGCGCTTTCCACTCCACGACATCCCGCTCACGTTGAACGGAGCGGTGGGCTTCCAGGTCGACAACGTGCTCGCCGCGATCGGCGCCGGCTGGGGCCTTGGCCTCGATTTCGACGCCATTGCGAAGACATTACGCAGCTTTGTCGGCGAACTCGGGCTCACACCCGGCCGCTTCAACCGGCTGGACCATCGCGGCGCCACAGTGATCGCCGACTACGGCCACAATCCCGACGCCATGATCGCGCTGGCGGAAGCAGTGGAACGCATCGCCACCGGCAAGCGGGTGGTGGTGATCAGCGGCGCCGGCGACCGGCGCGACGAGGATATCCGCCGTCAGACCGAGATCCTTGGCGACTGCTTTGACGAGGTCATCCTCTATCAGGACGCCTGCCAACGGGGCCGCGCAGAGGGCGAGGTGATCCGGTTGCTGCGCGAGGGTCTGCAAGGTGCCAGTCGCACCCGGCACGTCGAGGCGATCGACGGCGAGTTTGCTGCCATCGACCGCGGCCTTGAGCGGCTGTCGCCCGGGGACCTCTGTCTGGTGCTGATCGATCAGGTGCAGGACGCCCTGGCGCACCTGCGTACGCGCTGCCGTCCCTGAGCTTTTACGGCACGGCGGGGACTCCCTCTGTGCGCGCCCCCGACGGAGCACGCACCGCCTGCAGCTCCCAGACCAGCCAATCCTCGCGCAGGATGTCGCCACCGCCGCGCCGCGTCCGTGTCCACGGTGGGCGAACGTAGGTCCCGGTCAGTTGCCGCTTGACCCAGAACCCGACCTCGGGGGCATACCACAGGGTCTCGCGCCGTTCGGTGCGCCAGCGGAACGGGTCGTCGTTGAAGAAGGAAATGAAGCGCTCATAACGCGCAGCTCGATAGGTCCCGGCCGGGACGGTCACGTCCTCCCAGCCCGCGAAACGGACCAGCGCCGTCCACTGCTCAGGGCGCGATGGCTGCGCCCGGGTCACTGACGAACGGAACCAGGTCCGAGTGCCGTCTGCCGGACCTGCCAGCAAGGGCAATCCCGGCTCGTAACGTTGCGGACGGTAGTAGACCGCATCCTCAAGAACTGTCCACGCGTCGGCGTAGCGCTGCGTCTGGCCGCTGCGCAGACCGCTCAGCGGTTCCCCGGTCACGCGCACCGCGAGCTCGATGCCAGTGGCATCGCTACGTGCCACCGCCAACTCAACCTCGGCCAACGGCGTCCGGCTGAAACCGTCGACCTCGCGAAACTGCAGCACGGTGCCGACCGCCGGCGCTGGAGCCAACATCGGGGACGGCCCGGACGGCACATGCGCGCACCCCAACAACAGCAATAGACACGGCCAAACCACAGCCACGCTCTTCAACATGCGTCCTCCGCAATGATCCAAGGGCTGGCAATGCCGCCGCTTGATGGGTTGCCGTTTAAACACGGACAAGCCCTGCGGTCGCAGGTTCGCTCGACCGATGCTTTGGATGCCATTCGGCGGCGACAAATTGTCATGTTACCGTCACGGACCCAATGCATAGTCCGGCCATGAATTCGCTGGCCGACCGGGTCGACAACGCGCACGAAAGTGATGCTCCGGGCCCACGTCTCCGCGCCATATGGATCTCCGACGTGCATCTTGGCACGCCGGGTTGCCAAGCCGAGTGCCTGCTCGACTTCCTCCGGCATCACGAATCCGATGTGCTCTACCTGGTCGGTGACATTGTCGACGGCTGGCAGTTGCGCAAAGGCTGGTACTGGCCGCAAGCACACAACGACGTCGTGCAAAAGGTGCTGCGCAAGGCGCGCAAGGGCACCCGCGTAGTCTACGTAGCCGGCAACCACGACGAGGTGGCCCGTCAGTTCCTCGGCATGCGCTTTGGCGACATCGAGATCGTTGACGAGGTGGTGCATCCGCTGCTCGACGGTCGCAAGCTGTGGGTGATTCATGGCGACCTGTTCGATGGCGTGTTGCAGCACGCACGCTGGCTCGCCCTGCTTGGCGATACCGCTTACACCATCATTCTCAAACTCAACAAGTGGTTCAACGCCATTCGTCATCGGCTGGGTTTCTCCTACTGGTCGCTGTCGCAGTACCTCAAGCAGAAGGTCAAGAAGGCTGTGAACTTCATCACCGAATTCGAGCACGCGGTGGTCGGCGAGGCGCGCCGGCGCGGCTATCAGGGCGTGGTCTGCGGCCACATCCACAAAGCCGAGATCCGCGAGATCGAGGGGCTGCTTTACTGCAACGATGGTGACTGGGTGGAGAGCCTCACCGCACTGGTGGAGACCGCCGACGGTCAATTGCAACTCATTCATTGGCCGTGGCGTGGCGACGAGAAAACGCGACAACCGGCATTGCTGACCGCCCCCGCGAGTCCAGCGGTCACCAATACGGCGCCGGCACTCTAGGCCGGGCCCCCGAGGGATTGATGGAACGCATTCTGATCGTCACCGACGCATGGCTCCCGCAGGTCAACGGTGTGGTCAAGACCCTGCAAAACACCGCCGCCGAACTTGAGCGCCAGGGCCATGTGGTCGGCTTCATCACGCCGCAAGACTTTCATACCCTGCCGTGCCCTACCTACCCCGATATTCGTCTGTCGCTGTGCAGCAAAGGCATGGTCAGACGGCGCATCGACGCTTTCGCACCGGATGCACTGCACATCGCCACTGAAGGCCCACTCGGTTGGGCAGCGCGCAGCGTGGCGGTGGATCGCGGGTGGCAATTCACCACGGCCTACCACACGCGCTTCCCGGAGTACGTTGCCAGCCGCTCACCGGTGCCGGCCGACTGGTCATATGCACTGCTGCGACGCTTCCATGCGCCCTCGGCCGCCGTGATGGTGCCGACCCACTCGATCATCCGTGACCTTGAGGCCCGTCGTTTCGCCAACGTGGTGCACTGGTCGCGTGGCGTCGATCACGACATCTTCTCCCCCGAGCCGGCCGCATCCCGACGCTTCGCGGGCCCACCGGTGTTCCTTTACGCCGGTCGCGTGGCGGTGGAGAAGAACATCGAGGCCTTCCTCGAGCTGGATCTGCCGGGTGAGAAGTGGGTGGCTGGAGGCGGTCCTTCGCTCGCCACTCTGCGCCGACGCTATCCCGATGCCCACTTCCTCGGCATGAAGACGCATGCCGAGCTCGCCGACATCTACCGGCAGGCGCGTGTGTTCGTGTTCCCGAGTCGAACCGACACTTTTGGCCTGGTGCTGGTGGAAGCGATGGCCTGCGGCTTGCCGGTGGCGGCTTATCCGGTGCCGGGCCCGCTCGACGTGGTCGGCCGTAGCGCGGCCGGCGTCCTCGACGACGACCTCGGTGCGGCCTGTCGTCGCGCGCTTGAGCTGCGCCCCGAAGATGCCATCCAGCACGCCGCGCAGTTCAACTGGCCGGCCGCCACCGCGCAGTTTCGCAAAGCGCTGGTCTCCACCCGCTAACTTCACTGCAGGCGTTCACGCGGCCTAGGGGAGCGCTGACACGCGAGCCGCGCAGACACCCTCGATGACGCCGAGCGGCTACACTTGCGCCCTCGCCACGCCGACCCACGCCCATGGACGCCGAACGCCTCAACGCCATCGCCAAGCTCATCAGCGATCTCGCCAACCGTGGCGATGAGCTGCGGAGGTATCTTTGACTACGATGTCAAACATGAGCGGCTGGAGGAACTGGTCCGGCTGAGCGAGGCATCAGACTTCTGGGACGACCCCAAACGCGCCCAGGAGATGGGCCGAGAGCAGAAGTCTTTGGAGACGGTGGTCGGCTCGCTCGACCGCATCCGCGAGGGCCTGCGCGATGCCGGCGACCTCCTGGAGATGGCCCGCGGCGAAGAAGACTGGGACACCGCCGCTGCCGTCGAGACCGATATCAGCGCGCTGGAGCAGACCGTTGCCCAGCTCGAGTTTCGTCGCATGTTCAGCAACCCGATGGACCCCAACAACTGCTTCATCGACATCCAGTCGGGGGCGGGCGGCACCGAGGCCCAGGACTGGGCGGGGATGCTGATGCGGATGTATATGCGCTTTTGCGAGCGCAAGGGATTCACCGTAGATGTGCTGGAAGAATCCGACGGCGAAGTGGCCGGCATCACCAGCGCCACCCTCAAAATCAGCGGTGATCACGCCTACGGCCACCTGCGCACGGAGACCGGCGTGCACCGCCTGGTGCGTGTGTCCCCTTTCGACAGCAACGCCCGGCGGCACACCAGCTTCTGCAGCGTGTTCATCTATCCCGAGGTGGACGACAGCATCGAGATCGAGATCAATCCGGCCGATCTGCGCGTCGACACCTACCGCGCCTCAGGCGCCGGCGGTCAGCACATCAACAAGACCGACTCGGCGGTGCGTATCACCCACGCGCCCTCCGGCATCGTGGTGCAGTGCCAGAACGACCGCAGCCAGCACCGCAACCGCGAGGAGGCGATGCAGATGCTGCGCGCCAAATTGTATGAGGCGGAGCTGCGCAAGCGCATGGAGGCGCAGCAGGCGCTGGAAGCTGGCAAGAGCGACATCGGCTGGGGCCACCAGATCCGCAGCTACGTGTTCGACCAGAGCCGGGTCAAAGACTTGCGTACCAACGTCGAAGTGGGAAACGTAAAGGGCGTGATGGACGGCGACTTGGACATCTTCATTCAAGCCAGCCTCAAACAGGGCGTCTGATCCACCCAAGGGACGCGCCTCTACGGTGCCCCGCGAATCGGTGCAGTCAGCAAAGAATTTATTGCGCCATCTCAAGCACTTGAATTACTGTTCGCACGCACTGTTGAGAAATTGGCCGCAACGACATGCAGATCGAGGCACGCGTTCAGGTTCCGCTGCGTTATGAGTTTCCGCTCACCGAGCGGATGCGGCTCCTTTTGCGGCTCGAAGACACCGTCCGGCGGATTCGCGAACACGCTGAGCAGACCGCGCCGGAGGCGCATCGCTACGCCATGCTGGGGCTCTGCGAACTGGTCGAATGGACGTCCCGCATCGACCTTAACAGCGAGATTCGCATCGAGGCCGACCGGCAACGCAATTTGCTGCGCAATCTCCGCAATCTGACTGGCGTCGACACGATTGCGTTGGAGGACGTCCTGGCCGACCTCGACGGCATCATCAGCCGCATCGACGCCTCCTCGCAGCGTGCCGGTGCGCGCTGCCGCGATGACGGTTGGTTGTCGATGGTGCGTAGCCGGCTTTCCCTGCCCGGAGGGCTGACCCGCTTCGACATGCCGAGCTTTCATTGCTGGTCAGCGATGGAACCGGCAGACCGTCGCGGCCGCTTGCTCGAGTGGCTGCAAGATTTCGATTGCATCTCTGCGGGTACAGAGACGCTGCTGCGCTTGCTTCGCGGCACTGCCGAGACCGAATCACAACAGACTGTCAGCGGGCACTTCATGCGCACCCTCACGCGCCCGCCGCTGCTTGTCACCATCGATACCGAGCCCGATGCCCTGCTGGTTCCCGACGTCAGTGCCAACCGCTCGGCATTGCAGGTTCGCTTCTCGCGTTTCACCCCGACCGGCCGGCCGCGCCCGTGCGAGGAGGTCGTCGCATTCGGTCTCGCCGTCACCTACGCCAGCTGACCGATAGCGATGACCGGCAAGCCAGCGAGGACCGTGTCTTGCCCGCAGTGCGGGGCCGACAGTGTGTTCGGCGCAGCCAACCCGTTCCGGCCGTTCTGTAGCGAACGCTGTCGCCTAATCGACCTCGGTGCGTGGGCCAGCGAATCCTATCGGGTGCCGGTCGATGAAGCG
>RFSW01000099.1 GCA_009923755.1 Betaproteobacteria bacterium
CTCGCACTCGGCATCGACCTCGGCACGCAGGGCGCGAAGGCGCTCGTGATCGACGCGGACTCGGGTCGCGTGCTCGGCCGTGGCTCTGCACCGCTCGCGGTCGACGTGCCGCGACCCGGTGCGGCCGAGCAGCACCCCGACGCGTGGTGGGCGGCCATCGTGCACGCCGTCCGGCAGGCGGTCGCATGCGATGGCGTCGACGGCGCCCGCATCGGTTCGATCGGCGTGAGCGGCCAGCAGCATGGGTGCGTGGTGCTCGACGCCGCGGATCGCCCGGTGCACCCGGCGAAGCTCTGGTGCGACACCGAGTGCGCGGCCGAGGCGGCGGCACTCTCCGCGGCGCTTGGGCGCCGTGTTCCGGCTGGCTTCACCGCGCCGAAGCTGCCATGGCTGCGCGCGCATCGGCCCGAAGCGTTCGCGCGCATCCGCCGCGTGATGCTCCCGCACGACTGGGTGAACCTGCGCTTGACGGGCGATGCGTTCACCGATGCAGGGGACGCGTCGGGCACCGGTTGGATGGATGTCGCCACGCGGGCGCATGACCGCGCCGCCATGGACGTGGTCGACCACCGCCACACTCAACGACTTTCGCTTCGACGGCGATGCCGACTACGGCGACAACCGCATCGCCGGGCTGCCCAAGGCCTTCGGCATCAGCGAACTGCGCTGGAACGGTGCGGACCACTGGTACATCGCGCCGGCATTGCAGGCGGCCACCCGCAGCTGGATCGACCACGCCAACACCCTGGATGCGCCAGGCTACGCTTTGGTCAATCTGCGCATCGGCCAGCGGCCGCAGCACGGCTGGGGCTGGTTCGTCGAAGGCCGCAATCTGCTCGACCGCAAGCACATCGTCACCACCGGCGTGCTGCGCGACGCCCGTATCCCGCCGCCCGGTCCGGCCGGCACGCAACACGCCCAGTTCCTGCCCGGCGACGGCATCACTGTCTACGCCGGCCTTGAGTACCGTCCCAAGCCCTGAGGAATCACCATGCCATTCGATCTGCAGAATTGTTACTTCCGCCCTGGTAAGGGTCCGCGTCTTTGCCGCATCAATGCTTCGGCTGTGCAGCCATCTTTGCGTAGTCTCATGACCAGGCAAGGCCGGCCGGCCCGGACCTCGCGACGGCCTCTTGCCCTGCTTGGCCTCGCCTTATGGACCCTCGCGCCGCTCGCTGAGGCCCATGTCGTCCTCGCGCAAAAGATCGCAGTTGTTGGCAGTTACTACCGCGCTCAGTTCATGGTGGGGCATGGCTGCGAGAGCTCAGCGACGGTGTCGGTGCAGGTCGACATCCCCGACGGTGTGCCCGTGGCACGACCGCAGCCCAAGCCGGGCTGGACGCTGAGCTACGAGACCGGCCCCCTGGCCGAACCGGCGATGGTCCACGGCAAGCCCAAGACCGAGGGCATTCGCCGCGTGACGTGGACTGGCGGACCGCTCCCCAACGAGCAGTACGACGAGTTCGGGATGATGTTGTTCCTCGCCAAGCCCGGCCGTCTGCATTTCCGTGTGCTGCAGACGTGCGAGAAGGGCTCCAACGACTGGTCCGGCGTTGCAGAGGAGGGAGCGCCCAAGCCAGACTTCCCAGCTGCAACGCTCGAGGTTCTGCAGGGTGGTGTGCCCGGACGCGGGCATCCGCATCCGCATGCACAGCACAAGCATCAGGAGCAACGCCCCCCCGTGAGTGGCGCCGATGCGCCCTCAGGCCATCACCACTGACCCGGTCGCGCGGCTGCTATCGCTGATTTGCGTGCAGCCGCTTCCGAGCCATCCACCCTCAATCCACCCCCATCCCAGGAGCTCCCATGTCAGTCCGCAACCTGTTCGCCGCATGTGTCCTTGTTGCACCCTGTCTCGCTGCCGCCGGCCCGATCGAGCTGCGCGACGCCTACGCCCACGCCACCTCAACCGCGCAGCCGGTTGGCGCCGGCTTCGTCAATATCGTGAACAGCGGCACGGCAGACCGTCTGCTCGGTGCCTCCTGCAGCTGTTCGCAGACCGTCGAGTTGCACTCGATGAGCATGGACGGCGGGGTCATGAAGATGCGCAAGCTCGACGCTATCGACATCCCCGCCAAGGGCAAGGTCACGCTCGAGCCCGGCGGCGTGCACTTGATGCTGATCGGCCTCAAGGCGCCCTTGGCGGAGGGGCAGGATGTGCCGCTCGAGCTGCGCTTTGACAAGGCTGGTGCGCTCAAAACGGTTGTCAAAGTAAAGGCCCGTGTGCCGGCCGGACACGAGGGTCACGAGCACATGCACAAGCATTGACGGGCGGCCATCACCGCAACGGTTTCGGCGACAATCGGCGGATGCATATCCACATCCTTGGCATCTGCGGCACCTTCATGGGCGGCATCGCCGCCATCGCCAAGCAGGCCGGCCACACCGTCACCGGCTGCGACGCCAACGTCTACCCGCCGATGAGCACCCAGCTCGAGCAACTGGGGATCACCCTCACGCAGGGTTGGGATGTAGCGCAACTGCAGCCGCAGGCCGATATCTATGTCATCGGCAATGTGGTGAGTCGCGGCAATCCGCTGATGGAGGCCATCCTCGATCGTGGCCTGCCATACCTGTCCGGCCCGCAGTGGCTGGCGGAAGCAGTGCTCCGCGACAAGTGGGTGCTGGCTATCGCCGGAACGCACGGTAAGACCACCACCACCTCGATGCTCACCTGGATCCTCGAGGATGCCGGCCTCAAACCGGGTTTTCTGATCGGTGGTGTGCCGGAGAACTTCGGCGTCTCGGCGCGGCTCACCGACAGCCCGTTCTTTGTCATCGAAGCCGACGAGTACGACACCGCCTTCTTCGACAAGCGCAGCAAGTTCGTCCACTACCGGCCGCGCACGGCAATCCTCAACAACCTTGAGTTCGACCACGCCGACATCTTTGCCGACCTCGCGGCGATCCAGACGCAGTTTCACCATCTGGTCAGGACGGTACCGGGGCAGGGCCTTTTGGTGGTCAACGGCCTGGACGCCAACCTGGATGTCACCCTACAGAGGGGCTGCTGGACGCCAGTCGAGCGCTTCGGCGTTGCAGGTGGTTGGGAGTGCGTCGAAGGTGATGCCGGCCACACCGTGCGCTTTGCCGGTCGCGACATCGCGACGCTCCAATGGCGCATCCTCGGACACCACAACCGCATGAACGCGCTGGCCGCCATCGCTGCAGCCCGCCACGCCGGAGTCGCGCCGGAGACAGCGGTCGATGCTCTAGCGCGATTCCGCAATGTCAAGCGCCGACTCGAGGATCGCGGCACGGTGCGCGGCGTGACGGTGATCGACGACTTTGCCCACCACCCCACTGCCATCAGCGAGACTATGGCTGCTTTACGCGAGCGGGTCGGGCAAGGGCGCATTCTCGCGGTGCTGGAGCCGCGCTCCAACACCATGAAGCAGGGTGTCTGGAAGGCCGACCTGGCCCGCAGTCTGGACGATGCGCAGGCGGTGTTCTGTTACACCAAGGGCCTGGGCTGGGACGCCGCCGGCGCGCTGGCACCGCTCGGGGCTCGGCTCATGGCCACCGACGATCTCGCCGCGCTAGTCGCCGCTATCACTCGGGAGGCTCGTGAGGGCGACACCGTGCTGGTGATGAGCAACGGCAGCTTCGACGGCGTCCACAGCAAGCTGCTGGACGCGCTGGCGCGCTGAACGCCAGTCACGCGGCTGCACCGGCGCCGCGTTGACGGGCCGGTCTCAAGCGAACCAGCCGTGGGCGAACCAGCCGCCTGCCGGCGTGCGGTAGGCCCACAAACGTCGTCCCTTGCCATCCTTGAGCACGTAGTAGTCCCGGGCTGCCGGGTTATGCCACCAGCCTGACTCGATCCGCTCGGGGCCCCGCTCTTCCTGCCAATTGCCGGGAATGTCGGCAAGCGGAGCGGGCTCCGGCAGCAACCACAGAGGCCGCAGACCACGGCAAGGTGGCTGTGCAACCATTCGTCGACTTGGTCGCCGGCCATCGGCGGACGTGCCCGTCCAGGCGGCTTCCGGCCGGTGGTCGGATGCGGCCTCGAGGGTGCGTACCGCATCGTCACCCAGGCGGGCGCGCAGACGATCGAGCAGGGCGTCGTGCTGCAGTGCTGTCTCCTCAGGCCCTGGCCAGAGCTCCGGGTTCTGTGGCTGCCACGCTTCCAGTGGAGTCGCCTGTAGTCGCACGCGCCGTACTGGCGAAGGTAGACGCAGCCGAGCCAGACGCTCGCGCAGTAATGCGGTCACTGGGGTCAAGTTCTGCAGCGGGCGGTTCAGGGCCAGTTCGAGGGGGGTGTCGGGCTGCCCTGCTGCGTGGCCAAACGTGAACCGAAGTCGCTGTATGGCACGCCCCGAGCCTCTCAACAGGCCTTCGAGTTCGCTCAACAGTCGCCTGCCGCAGAAGAGGATGGCGTCGGCGTGCCAGGTCTCGTGGAGCAACTCGGCGGTGCGGTCGTACGCTGCGGGCGGCACGAACCAGTCGCGCGGATCGGGTGCTGCGCCGGAGAGCCGGTCGAGCAGCAGGGACGGCGTTGACCGGCACCGGCGGTCGAGGTCGCCACGTGGCAGGGCCATGCATTCGCCGACCTGGCGTAAGCCGATGGCCTTGAACAGGGCGTGGTCGTGTTCGGGCATGTCCAGCGCGCTCAGGGGTAGGCGAGCCAATCGGGCCGGCCACTCCGCAGCTTCGACCCATGTGCCGACGTCGTTGCAGCAAGCGAGCGCCCAGGCGCCGGTAGCAGTCGGTGCGCCCGCACACATGGCATCAGGCGAGCGTTCGACCACGCTGGCCCGTGCGTCATCCAGCAGGCAGTCGACACCACCGAACAGGTGGATGCTGCCAGCCACTTCGGCAACGATGCCGTGCCGACCAAGACGCGTATGGTGGCACAGGCTGACCAGCGGGCTGTAGCGCATCGCCCACAGGGCCAGGCCCTTGGCATCGTTGCTCTCGCCGCCACCGTCGACCAACGAACGGTCGGGCAAGGCGACCGCCAGCCAGGCGCCACCGGCATCACGCGGCCAGGCTGACATGGCCGCTCTGACTGCCGCGGCACTTGAGGAGCCGCACCTGCCGACGCCGGCCGTCCGAGTCGACCGCCACGCGTACCGCAGCCGGGCTGGTGGCGCCCGCATGCGACCGGTCGCGCAGCACGAAGCAAAGGGCGTTGCCCGCCTCGGCCGCCAGTTGCAGCCGGCGCAGCGCAGTGTGATTGGCGCCGGTCAGCCAGACCAGCACGGCGCCGCAGGTGCTGGAACGCAGAGATTGCTCCGCCGCCCACAAGGCATCCGCCTCGTTCCGCGCCTCGATCCGCAGGGTCTGCTTGAGATCGACGCCAGCCTGCTGCAACGCCGGTGCGTAGGGGATGAAGGGCGCAGCGATCCACGCCACCGTCTCACCCCGGCGGCTGAGATGGGCGAGCGCTGGCAGCAGCACGCTGACTTCGCCGATGCCCGTGCCGTTGCCGATGACCTCATTGATGCAGGCGGGTTGCCAGCCACCACCGGGCAACTGCCGCTCGAGTTCGGGGATGCCGCAGGGGATGGCCCGTACCGGCACCGTCGGGCGCTCACCGACACGCCAGACCGCGGGGTGCTGCGGCACCGCCCGACGTGTCGGCTGCGCGGCCTCTGCAGGCTGCGCAGCAGCGCCTGCCGGCGGCCGACCCGCCTGGTCGCCGGTCGGATAGAGGCCCTGGAGCAGCAGTTCGATGTCGAAGGCACCCATGGTGGTCTCCTTGTGCGGTGTTCAGTTGAGACGGTCGCGCAGCACGCCGACGCCGATGCCTTCGATGCAGAAGTTCTGCCGCGAGGGATCGACCGCGATCGGTGCGAAGTCCGGGTTGCAGGCGACCAGTTCGATGCGCTCGCCGCGGGTGTGGAACAGCTTGACGGTGACCTCGTCATCGACGCGCGCGACCACCATCTGCCCTTCGCGGGCGGTCTCGCAGCGGTGTACCGCGAGCAGGTCGCCATCGAGGATGCCGGCGTCGCGCATGCTCTGGCCGCGCACCCGCAGCAGGTAGTCGGCGCGCGGGTGGAAGTGCGCCGGGTCGACCCGCCAGTGTCCCTCGATGTGCTCGACCGCTAGCAAGGGACTGCCGGCGGCGACCCGGCCGACCAGCGGGAGGCCCACCTCCTCCGGCAGGCGGATACCCCGGGAGCGCCCGGGTTCCGCTGATCGCCCCCTTGCGTGCCAGCGCCTGCAGATGGCTTTCAGCGGCATTGAGCGAGCCGAAGCCCAGATGGGCGGCGATCTCGGCACGCGTGGGGGGTGCGCCGCGCTCATTCACGCAGGCGCGGATGAAATCGAGGATCTCCTGCTGGCGGGCGGTGAGTGGCAATGGGGGCACAGTGTTGCTCCTATCAGGCAGCTCGCCTGGGAGCTGTATGCATATACAGTACTGTATAAAAAACACCTGTCAAGTGCATTCGGTGGCGCTGCGTACAATCGACGCATGGATCCCGCCGACGCCTTCCCTCTGCTGCGCCAGCTGGCAGACGGCCGCTTCCACGGCGGCGAGGCCTTGGCTAAGGCGCTCGGCCTGTCGCGCGCCACGGTGTGTCAGCGCATCG
>RFSW01000100.1 GCA_009923755.1 Betaproteobacteria bacterium
GCAAACGGCAGTACACCGGTCGGCACAGCAGGGATTCAGCGCGTCAGGCGCACAAGGACAGCGTAGAAGATGAACGTCGAGGATTTCGCCAAGGAACTGAACGTACCGGTCGCCCGGCTGCTGGAGCAGCTGACGGCGGCTGGCGTCAGCAAGAACGGCGCCGCCGATGCCGTGAGTGCGGACGACAAGGCAGCGCTGCTGGCTTATCTGCACAAGCAGCATGGCAGCATTGGCGACCGTCGCAAGATCACGCTCACCCGCCGCTCGACCACCGAGATCAAGCAGGCCGACAGCACCGGCAAGGCGCGCACCATCCAGGTCGAGGTGCGCAAGAAGCGCGTCTTCGTCAAGCGTGAATCGGGCGCGCCCGAGGAGGCAGTGCAGAGCCCTGCCGCGCGTGCCGAGGCCGAGGCCGAGCAAGCCCGCATCCGCGAGGAAGAGGCGCGCAAGCAGGCCGAGCTGATCGCGCGGCAGGCTGCCGAGATCAAGGAAAAGCAGGACCGCCAGGTCAAGCGCATGCAGGAGATCGAGGCGGCTGCGGCGGCTGCCGCCTCGATCTCCTGGTGCCGACCCCCGCCAGCGAGGCGGTGCCGGCGCGCCCCAGCGACAAGCCGGGCGAAAAGAAAAAGGGTGACAAGGGCTGGCAGGACCGTCAGCCGGCACGGCGCGGTGGCTTGCGCACCCGCGGGGCCACCGGCGGCGACGGCTGGCGCGACAACAAGCACAAGCCGCGCCACCGCGACGACGGCGAGCACGGCTTCCAAGCGCCGACCGAGCCGATCGTGCGCGAGGTCCATGTGCCCGAGACCATCTCGGTGGCCGATCTTGCCCACAAGATGGCGGTCAAGGCCATCGAGGTCATCAAAATCATGATGGGCATGGGCTCGATGGTCACCATCAACCAGGTCCTTGATCAAGAGACGGCGATGATCGTCGTCGAGGAGATGGGCCACAAGGCGGTGGCCGCCAAGCTCGACGACCCCGACGCCTTCCTCGACGAGGGCGCCGAGCACCACGACGCCGAGCAGCTGCCGCGCGCGCCGGTGGTCACGGTGATGGGTCACGTCGACCACGGCAAGACCTCGCTGCTCGACTACATCCGCCGTGCCAAGGTGGCGGCGGGCGAGGCGGGTGGCATCACCCAGCACATCGGCGCGTATCACGTCGAGACGCTGCGGGGCATGGTCACCTTCCTCGACACCCCGGGACACGAGGCCTTCACCGCCATGCGTGCGCGGGGCGCCAAGGCCACCGACATCGTCATCATCGTGGTAGCCGCCGACGACGGCGTGATGCCGCAGACGCGCGAGGCGATCAGCCACGCCAAGGCGGCTGGCGTGCCCATCGTCGTCGCCATGAACAAGATCGACAAGTCCGACGCCAACCCTGATCGCGTCAAGCAGGAGATGGTGGCGGAGGAGGTGGTGCCGGAGGATTACGGCGGCGAAGTGCCCTTCGTGCCGGTTTCGGCCAAGACTGGCCAGGGTATCGACGACCTGCTTGAGAACGTGCTGTTGCAGGCCGAGATCCTCGAGCTCAAGGCGGCGGTCGAGTCACCGGCCAAGGGCCTCGTGATCGAAGCCCGCCTCGACAAGGGTAAGGGCCCGGTTGCCACTGTCCTCGTGCAGTCGGGTACCCTCAAACGCGGCGACATACTGCTGGCCGGTTCGGTGTTCGGCCGTATCCGCGCCATGACCGACGAGGCCGGCAAGGCGGTGCAGAGCGCCGGTCCGTCCATTCCGGTCGAGATCCAGGGTCTGCAGGATGTGCCATCGGCGGGCGACGAGGCCTTGGTGCTTGGCGATGAGCGCCGGGCGCGTGAGATCGCGCTGTTCCGCCAGGGCAAGTTCCGCGACGTCAAGTTGGCCAAGCAGCAGGCTGCCAAGCTCGAGAACATGCTGACGCAGATGACCGAGGGCGAGGTGCAACAACTGCCCTTGATCATCAAGGCCGATGTGCAGGGCTCATTCGAAGGCTTGGCGCACGCCTTGCAGAAGCTCTCGACCAATGAAGTGCAGGTCAAGATCGTGCACGCTGCGGTCGGCGCCATCAACGAGTCGGACATCAACCTCGCCATCGCTTCCAAAGCGGTGGTCATCGGCTTCAATGTGCGGGCTGATGGCGGTGCGCGCAAAGTCGCCGAGGACAACGGTGTCGATCTGCGTTACTACAACATCATCTACGAGGCCGTGGACGAGGTGAAGGCGGCGTTGTCCGGCATGCTGGCGCCGGAGAAGCGCGAGAGCGTGATCGGCCTGGTCGAGATCCGCGAGGTCTTCCGCATCAGCAAGATCGGCACGGTGGCAGGCTGCTACGTGCTCGACGGGCTGGTCAAGCGGGGTTCGAGCGTGCGCGTGCTGCGCAACAACGTGGTCGTGCATACCGGCGAACTCGACTCGCTCAAGCGCTTCAAAGACGACGCCAAGGAGGTCAAGGCGGGCTTCGAGTGCGGTCTTACGCTGCGCAACTTCAACGACATCGAACAGGGCGACCAGCTCGAGGTGTTCGAGATCGTCGAAGTCGCTCGCACGCTGTAAGGCGGACGCTTGGCTGACGGACGGGTTCAGCGGGTCGCCGACCAGCTGCAGCGTGAGCTGGCGGAGATCATCCGCCTCGAGCTCAAGGACCCGCGCGCCGGGCTGATTACCGTCACCGGGCTCGAGCTCACCACCGACTTCGCCTACGCCAAGGTGTTTGTGTCGGTGTTCGGCGAGCCAGAGGCGCAACAGGCGTCCATGGCCACGCTGCGCCGCGCGGCCGGTTTTTTGCGCAGCCAGCTGGCGCGCCGCATCAGCATCCACCAGACGCCGCAGTTGCGCTTCACGCTCGACGAGTCGATCGAACGCGGCTCCCGGCTGTCGGCGCTGATCGACCGCGCGGTGGCCGAGGATCGCGCGCACCCGGCAGACGCCGTGGCGCCCGACGCGACGCCGGCCGCTGGGGCGGTCGCGTCGCGCCGCAAGCGCGGCGCCGACAGTTGACGGCACGCTCGCGCTGGCGGGCGGTCGACGGCCTGCTGCTGCTCGACAAACCCTCTGGCATCACCTCCAATGCCGCCCTGCAGCGCGCCCGCCGCGTGTTACAGGCGGACAAGGCCGGCCACACCGGCACGCTCGACCCCTTGGCCAGTGGCTTGCTGCCGCTGTGCTTCGGCCAGGCCACCAAATTCGCGCGTTTTCTGCTCGACGCCGACAAGCGCTACACGGCGACGGTCGCCTTCGGGCTGACCACCACCACCGGCGACAGCGACGGCGAGCCGCTTGAGCGTCGCCCGGTGAGCATCGAGCTGGCGGACCTTCGTTCGACCTTGGTGCGCTTCACTGGCGACATCGACCAGGTGCCGCCCATGTACTCGGCACTCAAGCGCGACGGCCGTCCGCTCTACGACTACGCGCGCGCCGGCGTCGAGGTCGAACGCGCTGCCCGTCGCGTCAGTATCCGCGCCATCGAGCTGCTCTCCTTCGATGGTACGGAAGCGATGATCGACGTCACCTGCAGCAAGGGCACCTACATCCGCGTCCTCGCCGAGGCCATCGGCGAGGCGCTCGGTTGCGGTGCGCACTTATCGGCTCTGCGGCGCACCGCAACGTCGAGCTGGACGCTGGCGCAGGCGGTGTCGCTGGCTGATCTTGAGGCGCTGTCGCCCGATGCCGCGCCGACGTGCCTCCTGCACCCGCGGCAGATGGTGGCGCACCTGCCGGTGTTGCGCCTGCCGGATGCCGCCGCTGCGCAGCGCTTTGCCTGGGGTCAGCGGCTGGTGGTGGCGTCGCCGGCTCACGCTGTGGCTACGCCCGACACAGCCGGCGGTGACGCCTTGGCGGTGTGGGGCGACGCAGCGGGCGATGCTGGGTTCCTTGGGGTCGCGGAGGTCGACGGCGAGGGCGTATTGCACCCCTTGCGTTTGATGTCGACGGGGGCTTGAGGCTTGTTTGCGCCCGCCCGTGCGGGCCTCACGTCCGAACAGGAACTCACTCGATGGCTGTCAGTATCCAGCAGAAGGCCGAAATCGTCGGCCAGTACAAGCAAGGCGTGGCCGACACCGGCTCGCCGGAAGTCCAAGTCGCCTTGCTCACAGCTCGCATCAACGACCTCACGGGTCACTTCAAGGCCAACGCCAAGGACCACCACTCGCGTAAGATGGTCAGCCGCCGCCGCAAGATGCTCGATTACCTTAAGAGTCGTAGCAATGACCGTTACAAGGCCCTGATCGAGCGCCTCGGTCTGCGCAAGTAAAGTTTTTGTTGTCTCGCTGACGCGGGTGCCGGTCGCAATCCATCGCGACAACCGGCCCCGCGTTTTTGTTTGTTCGTCGCAAGCCGTTCGAGTCGTAGCCGTTCGAACCCTAGAGGGCTGAGGTCGGAAGCATGGTGTCAGCCCGCGGCTTTTCAATGTTGAGGAAATCGTGACCACCACCCGCAAGAGCATGCCTTTCGGTCAGCACACGCTGACCATCGAGACCGGCGAGATCGCCCGTCAATCCCATGGTTCCGCGCTGGTCAGCCTGGACGACACGGTCGTTCTAGTCACCGCTGTCGGCCAAAAGAGTGTCAAGCCGGGCCAGGATTTTTTTCCCCTGACCGTTGACTACCAGGAAAAGACCTACGCCGCCGGCAAGATCCCGGGTGGCTTCTTCAAGCGTGAGGGCAAGCCCTCGGAGAAGGAGACGCTCACCAGCCGTCTGATCGACCGTCCGATCCGTCCGCTCTTCCCCGAAGGCTTCTTCAACGAAGTTCAGATCATCGCCACGGTGCTCTCGATCGACCCCGAGATCGACTCCGACATCCCCGCTGTGATTGGTGCTTCGGCAGCGCTGGCGCTCTCGGGCATGCCCTTCAATGGCCCGATCGGTGCCGCCCGCGTCGGCTATCTCGACGGCGAGTACATCCTCAACCCGACCAAGACGCAGCTCGAGGCGTCCGAGCTCAACCTGGTGGTGGCGGGTACCGTGGACGGCGTGCTGATGGTCGAGTCGGAAGCCATGCAACTGCCCGAAGATGTGATGCTCGGCGCGGTGGTCTATGGCCACGAACAAATGCAGGCGGTGATCAATATGATCAACGAGCTGGCGGATGAGGCCGGCAAGGAAGCCTGGGACTGGACCCCGCCCGCGGTCGACGAGGCGATGGTCGCCAAGATCGCCGAAGTCGCCGAGAAGGACCTCAACGAGGCCTTCCGCATCAAGAGCAAGTCGGAGCGCAGCGGCCGCATCAGCGAGATCAAGAAGGCGGTGATGGCCGCCGTGCTGCCGGAAGGCGCCGACACCATGACCGTGAACACCGCCAACGGCGCGTTCAAGGACCTCGAGTCGAAGATCGTGCGCAACCAGATCCTGTCGGGCGAGCCGCGCATCGACGGTCGCGACACCCGCACCATTCGCCCGATCAGCATCCGCACCAGCGTGCTGCCGCGCACCCACGGCTCGGCGCTGTTCACCCGCGGCGAGACGCAGTCGCTGGCGGTCGCCACGCTGGGCACCGCGCGCGACGAGCAGATCATCGACGCGCTGCAGGGCGAGTACCACGATCGCTTCATGCTCCACTACAACATGCCCCCGTATGCCACCGGCGAGACCGGCCGTGTCGGCGTGCCCAAGCGCCGCGAGATCGGTCACGGCCGTCTGGCCAAGCGCTCGTTGATCGCCGTGCTGCCGAGCGCCGAGGAGTGCCCGTACGCCATGCGTGTGGTCTCCGAGATCACCGAGTCGAACGGCTCGAGCTCGATGGCATCGGTCTGCGCCGGCTGCCTGGCGCTGATGGACGCCGGCGTGCCGATGAAGGCGCACGTGGCCGGCATTGCCATGGGTCTGATCAAGGACGGCAAGCGCTTTGCCGTGCTGTCGGACATCCTCGGTGACGAGGACCACCTCGGCGACATGGACTTCAAGGTCGCTGGCACCGAGAACGGCATCACCGCGCTGCAGATGGACCTCAAGATCGATTCGATCTCGCCGGCCATCATGCAGAAGGCGCTGGAGCAGGCGCGCGAAGGCCGCCTGCACATCCTCGGCCTGATGAAGGGTGCACTCGACACCGCCCGCGACGATGTCTCGACCTACGCGCCGCGCATGATCACCATCAAGATCAACCCGGAGAAGATCCGCGACGTCATCGGCAAGGGCGGTGCAGTGATCCGCGCCCTCACCGAAGAGACCAAGGCCACCATCGATATCCAGGACGACGGCACTGTGACTCTGGCATCGGCGGTTCCGGGCGCGGTCGACGAAGCCCGCCGTCGCATCGAGGAGATCACTGCCGAGGTCGAAGTGGGCAAGGTCTACGAGGGCCCGGTGGTCAAGATCCTCGACTTCGGTGCGCTGATCAACGTGCTCCCGGGCAAGGATGGCCTGCTGCACATCAGTCAGATCGCCAATGAGCGGGTCAATGCCGTGACCGATTACCTCAAGGAAGGTCAGGTGGTGCGCGTCAAGGTGCTCGAGGCTGACGAGAAGGGTCGCATGCGTC